>NZ_CAWURG010000038.1:0-95584 GCF_963924895.1 uncultured Sphaerotilus sp. | reverse complement strand
TGCCCAGGCCCTGCGACCGGATCATCTGCACGACCTGCAGCTTGAAGCTCGCGTCAAAGACTCTTCGTTTCGTGTTCGTCACGTTCGTTGTCCAGGTGATTTCCACCTATCGGTGTGTGCGAAATCATTAGATCAGGACACAATGATCCAGTCCGCTCGGCTCGGTTCATCCCCACGCCCGTGGGGAACACTGTCGCTGCTGTCGAGCGTGCTGATCGAGCTGCGGTTCATCCCCACGCCCGTGGGGAACACTTTGCCAAGCCGGTGCCGATGTGCCGGCTGGGCGGTTCATCCCCACGCCCGTGGGGAACACCTCAGCGCCGATGAATGCCGCGCCGCCATGGGCGGTTCATCCCCACGCCCGTGGGGAACACCCGTACATCTCGCGCAGCACGGCGGTGTCAAGCGGTTCATCCCCACGCCCGTGGGGAACACTTCGACATCGCGGTAGACGGCGAAGGCATCTGCGGTTCATCCCCACGCCCGTGGGGAACACCCAGCGCGAGCCAGGTCGGACAGTTCGCTGTCCGGTTCATCCCCACGCCCGTGGGGAACACGAGCGCCGTTGTTGCGCCGGCCGTCTGCTGCGCGGTTCATCCCCACGCCCGTGGGGAACACGCACCCGCCTTTGCCGAGCGGAGTTCGAGCGCCGGTTCATCCCCACGCCCGTGGGGAACACAACCTGCAGGGTGCGGCGGGGGATGACGAAGTCGGTTCATCCCCACGCCCGTGGGGAACACTTCGTCGATGCGGGCCTGGATGTCAGACCGGACGGTTCATCCCCACGCCCGTGGGGAACACCCCCGAAAGATCCCCCGAACGGTCGCAGCCAGCGGTTCATCCCCACGCCCGTGGGGAACACGTCCTTCATTTCAGCCATGAAGGACTTGGCGCCGGTTCATCCCCACGCCCGTGGGGAACACACCGGGCTAATCACCCGTGAATGGTCACGCTACGGTTCATCCCCACGCCCGTGGGGAACACAGCAAGCGCCAGCGTAAGAGCCCGTTGCAAACCGGTTCATCCCCACGCCCGTGGGGAACACCTCTTGATTGCCACCAGCACCATTGCATCAAGCGGTTCATCCCCACGCCCGTGGGGAACACCGGTCAGGCGTATGACACCGCCATTGACATGTCGGTTCATCCCCACGCCCGTGGGGAACACTCATGATTGCACCTCAGCCCACACAGGGCAGCCGGTTCATCCCCACGCCCGTGGGGAACACGGCTGGTGATCCTGAAGGCGATCTGCGCCCACCGGTTCATCCCCACGCCCGTGGGGAACACGCACGATTTACACCGGGGACGACGGTTCGCACCGGTTCATCCCCACGCCCGTGGGGAACACACGAATACCAGCAAACCCCCCGCCTTGCCCCGCGGTTCATCCCCACGCCCGTGGGGAACACCACGCGTGATCGGCGCCGTGATCCGCCACTGGCGGTTCATCCCCACGCCCGTGGGGAACACTTGTTATGCGTGTCTATGCTGCTGGAGATAGACGGTTCATCCCCACGCCCGTGGGGAACACTCGATGTCAGGGAGTGGCACGGAGTCGGTCTGCGGTTCATCCCCACGCCCGTGGGGAACACCACGATCACCGCGACGGGCGCAGGGCAGGTTACGGTTCATCCCCACGCCCGTGGGGAACACGGCGTTCGGGCGGGTCGGGTTCGCGAACTCAACGGTTCATCCCCACGCCCGTGGGGAACACGACGACAGAAAAACGATGACCTGAATTCCGCGCGGTTCATCCCCACGCCCGTGGGGAACACCCCAGCAGAACCGAGCGCGCGACGCTGTAGTTCGGTTCATCCCCACGCCCGTGGGGAACACCCCGAAGAGATCAAAGCCCAGTTCCCCGACGCCGGTTCATCCCCACGCCCGTGGGGAACACCTGAACGCACAGTCTCAGGCGCTGATCGGCAACGGTTCATCCCCACGCCCGTGGGGAACACCGCATCACGGCGGTCAGCTCCATCGAGCGTACCGGTTCATCCCCACGCCCGTGGGGAACACTCCAGCGCGGGGAGTTGGTGGCCCTGGTGGGCCGGTTCATCCCCACGCCCGTGGGGAACACGACCCCGCATCCAAAAATTGGCACAACAACAGCGGTTCATCCCCACGCCCGTGGGGAACACGCTGCGGACAGCTACCGCGACAGCACGGTCGACGGTTCATCCCCACGCCCGTGGGGAACACTGAGGATCGAGCTTGCCGCCCACGAGATCCGCCGGTTCATCCCCACGCCCGTGGGGAACACGTCAAGATGCAGCAGGACGGGAACACCCGGTCCGGTTCATCCCCACGCCCGTGGGGAACACGTCCCACTCGCCGGACACATCGCCCCAGTCGTCGGTTCATCCCCACGCCCGTGGGGAACACCACTCGCCGGCCAGCACCCGCAGCGCGGTCGACGGTTCATCCCCACGCCCGTGGGGAACACGCGCCATAGATCACGCGCGTTTTCCGGGTGTGCGGTTCATCCCCACGCCCGTGGGGAACACCTTGGTGAGGTCCAGATCGATCAAGGTTCCGTCGGTTCATCCCCACGCCCGTGGGGAACACAGGCCATCAATGAAAACAGGTTGGCGGGTGATCGGTTCATCCCCACGCCCGTGGGGAACACCCGGGATCTCAACCACTCCGAAGTGGCAAAAGCGGTTCATCCCCACGCCCGTGGGGAACACCGGTCTAGATGGCACGAGTTCGGGCCGTTGAGCGGTTCATCCCCACGCCCGTGGGGAACACCCCCGCAGCGCCGACCCCCGCACCATGCGCGGCGGTTCATCCCCACGCCCGTGGGGAACACGCGCACGCGAGCACGCGCGCATGTGGCGCGATCGGTTCATCCCCACGCCCGTGGGGAACACCGCAAGCTGACCGTGACCACGGTGGACTGGGACGGTTCATCCCCACGCCCGTGGGGAACACCGCGCAACCGAAAAGGCGTTGCGGCCGCAGGACGGTTCATCCCCACGCCCGTGGGGAACACTTGTCTGCCATGCCAAGCAGCTCTGCCACCTGCGGTTCATCCCCACGCCCGTGGGGAACACCACACCATTTCTGCAAGCTCGACGGGTCGTTTCGGTTCATCCCCACGCCCGTGGGGAACACCTCGGGGCCGGCACGCCGAGTTTGTCCAGCAGCGGTTCATCCCCACGCCCGTGGGGAACACACGAAGGTATCGATGTCAGCCATGACAGCAGCCGGTTCATCCCCACGCCCGTGGGGAACACCGGGTGGACTCATGAGCCGCGTCATCGGTGGGCGGTTCATCCCCACGCCCGTGGGGAACACGGCAACCAGCTCCGCCAGGCCGAGCTGATCGCCGGTTCATCCCCACGCCCGTGGGGAACACGAACAACGCGCTGGGGCAGTTGCAGGCAATGGCGGTTCATCCCCACGCCCGTGGGGAACACCGCCGGCAAGTTCGTGAAGCCGATCCGGCTTTCGGTTCATCCCCACGCCCGTGGGGAACACGGTGGGCGAACTGGCCTCGGCATCGCGGGCGTCGGTTCATCCCCACGCCCGTGGGGAACACCGGCTGGGTCGGCGGCATGTGTTCGGCATGGACGGTTCATCCCCACGCCCGTGGGGAACACTGGGCCGCCTTGTCCTTGTCGCCGGCGCTGGTCGGTTCATCCCCACGCCCGTGGGGAACACAGCCGCTGCTCCCGCGTGTCGCCGGTCACCGTCGGTTCATCCCCACGCCCGTGGGGAACACCAAAAGCTCCCGCTGCAGCTAGAGTCGCGGCACGGTTCATCCCCACGCCCGTGGGGAACACTCAAAACTTCTCACCTTTGCCGCTGGTACCGCCGGTTCATCCCCACGCCCGTGGGGAACACCCGCTGGTGTAGGACTGGTCCTGCACGCCGGTCGGTTCATCCCCACGCCCGTGGGGAACACGACCTCGCCCTTCAGCGCCTCGATCTGCCCGGCGGTTCATCCCCACGCCCGTGGGGAACACCTCGCGGTGCGGCCCGGGAACAGCACGCTGACCGGTTCATCCCCACGCCCGTGGGGAACACAGCTCACCGAACGACTGGATCGCCAGCTCGGCCGGTTCATCCCCACGCCCGTGGGGAACACGGTGATGGCGACGGCGAGCAGGCGCTCGATGTCGGTTCATCCCCACGCCCGTGGGGAACACTCGCCGGAACTGCGTGTCGATCCGGTACAGCTCGGTTCATCCCCACGCCCGTGGGGAACACGTCTGCGCCAAATTGCCTTGGGCAGTGGATGCCGGTTCATCCCCACGCCCGTGGGGAACACGCATGGAAGATCACCTGCCGGATGTGGTTGAACGGTTCATCCCCACGCCCGTGGGGAACACGTGATCCGCGTCAGCTCAGACGCTGAGCAGTACGGTTCATCCCCACGCCCGTGGGGAACACACCATTTCTATCTCATTGATTTCAAAGACAAAAACAGCACCTCCGAATTCTACCGATCCGGAGGTGCATTTCAGACACGGATTGTTAAGGAGCGTCGGACAGTGGTTCCGGATGGAAGCTGACCAGTTGGACGCCGTCAAAATCGACCGGCATCCGGCGATTGGTGCCCAGGGTGACGAACTCGAAACCGGCCTCGGCGCTGCTGCGCCAGACCATCACGGCGTTGCCTTCCTCAATGCCCTCTTCGACCTGACTCCAGATGTGTTCGCGCACCTTGCGGGAATAGGTGCCGACGTACACGCCCGCACGCACCTCCAGCAGCCAGATCGCCAGCCGACCGCGCAGGCGCGGCGGCGCATTCTCAACCACGATGACCAGCATCGCCGACTCCCTCGGGATTGGGCAAAGCCGGACCGACCGCATCGACCGGCGCCTCGGGCTTGGCGATTTCACCGGCCGCCAGGATGTCCTCGATGTCCGGAATGATCCGGTCCAGCAACCGTGTCTGGCGGAACACGTCGCGGCAGCCCAGCCGCACCGCCCGCTCCGGGTTGCCCGCCGGATGGGACGCCGCCACCTTGAAGGCGATGGGCACCACCGTCTCGAACTTGTACACATCGGCAATGTCGTACACGAAGGACAGCGGCTTGCCGGTGTGGATGAACCCCACGGCCGGTGCATACCCCGCCGCCAACACCGCCGCCTCGGTCACCCCGTACAGACACGAAGTGGCCGCCGACAGGCAGCGGTTGGGCAGGTCCGACCCGCCCCAGTCCTCGGCGTCATAGTCTCGCCCCTTCCAGACCACCCCGAACTTCTTCGCCAGCGTCTGGTAGGTCTGCCGCACACGCGCGCCCTCGATGCCGCGAAGCTGCTCGACGCTGCGCCGGGCCGGCGGCTCTTCACCGAAGCGCAGCGCGTACATCTTGCGCACCACCTTCAGCCGCAGGCCCTCGTCCAGCGCCAGCTTCGCCTGGTAGAGCAGCCGGTCCGCCCGCGCCCCACCCGGCTGGCCGGACGAGTACAGCCGAACACCCGCTTCGCCCACCCAGACCAGCAAGGTGCCCACCCGCGCCGCCAGCGCCGCCGCCCGGTGCGACAGCCGCGTACCCGGCTCCAGCATGATGCAGGCCACGCCGCCCACCGGAATCTGTGTGCGAATGCCCGTCGCGTCCACGACGACAAACGCACCGTCCAGCACGTCGATCTCGCCCCGCTCGACGAAAACAACCGACACCCGCTCTTTCATGGGCAAGGGTTTGAGCGGTGGCAGCAACACCCCGCTCATCGCCGCACCAGCAGCAAGCCGCAGCCAAACGCCTTGGCCGGCCCGAGGCCCTGCACCAGCGCCTGAACGAACCGATCGGGATCACGCACCGTCAACCACCCCGCCAGATCGACCGACGAGAACTGCAGAGCAGCGGCGGCACCAGCACTTCGCCGGCCCCCGGAACGGCTGAACTGCTGGTAAGCCGAGGCCACGCAGGCGTCTTCATCCAGCTCGAACCCCGCCCGCTCAGCCCGCCGCGTGAGCCAGTCGGCGCAGCTCGATTGCACCAACGCATACAGCGGCGGCCGGTCATCCCCAACCCAGGACGCCCAGTCAGGCAACCCACGCTCGGCCAGCAAC
Organism: uncultured Sphaerotilus sp.; assembly: GCF_963924895.1. Classification (NCBI taxonomy): domain Bacteria; kingdom Pseudomonadati; phylum Pseudomonadota; class Betaproteobacteria; order Burkholderiales; family Sphaerotilaceae; genus Sphaerotilus; species uncultured Sphaerotilus sp. The sequence goes on along the minus strand of NZ_CAWURG010000038.1, from coordinate 89,554 downwards.
CGCTTCTTGGCGTCCATCACCACGTCGTGTCGCCGCGACTTGCCACCCTCGCGGTCGTGGCGCACCGTGGGACTGGCCCGCAACTCGAACGCCAGCCGGTCCCCCGCGGCCAGCCGAGGCATGTAGTCGCGCGTGCGCACCTCCCAGGCGCCGCCGGGATCAATCGGCGGCCGGGCCGACACGACGTGGTAGCGCGGCGGCCGACCCGGCTCGTCGTCACGGCGAAACAAGAAATCACGCGGCGTACCGGGTGCCGCGGGAAAGAGCCGCCAAAGCCACTGGTGATCGCCATAGGCGTCGTCGTCGAGCCGCTGGTGGGCGGCAGCGCGCTCCTGACCGGGTCGGGCACTGACCACGCTGAAGAAGTGGGACGCCAGTGCAGTCCCAGTCCCTGCCGGTTGATGCGATTCGGTGTCCATGTCCATTCAACCCTCCCCGGCCAGCCAGGCCATGTGTTCTGTTCGGTCACCGAACTGCCAGCCGATCCGGCGAATCAAGCGGTCCTTGCGCGGCACGCTCATCTCGGCCGGCACGCCCGCCGCAATGTGGTCATCAAAATGCAGCCGCTCGATCGGCGCCAGCGCGGGCAGCAGGTCCAGTGCCGGCCGACCCCGTGCATCCCGGGACGCTTCGTGCGCGGCGGTGCGGGCCGACTCGTGCAGCGCGGCATAGCGCGCGAAAGCATCCCGCGCCGAAGATGCCTCAATGACCTGCGGCCACAACGGCGCACTCGGCGCGCAGGACTTGCGCCCCAGGTACAGCACGAAACGCGGCCGACGCAACGCCTCGGCCAGCGCATCGAGCGCATGCGCCGGCAGCCCGCCCGACCTTGGTGCCACCGCCACGAGGCTGGAAGCGTCCTGCCGGTAGTCGCGGGTGGACAGGATCGTGTTCAGATCGTGGCGAGGCACGGACAACTCAGCCCGGCGCGTCGAAGTCGGCCGCCCCTTGAGCGCCGAACGTGGGGGCACCTGCGCGGTGTGGTAATCGCGCAGCAGCCGCCCGCCCGACAGCCGTGCCACGGCATAGCCGTAGCCATCGCGCAGCGCGGCATGGGCCAGCTCGTCATCACGCTGCAGCCCAAGCGCCGCGCCCAACAACCCGACCAGCGCCGATTGCCCCGGGTGTTCAGCCGTGCCGCGGTACTCACCCACCGCCGGCTCGCCCCATGACGACAGCGTCGCGTGGAGCTGAAACACCAGAAAGGAAGCGGAAGAAGAAGAGGAGGAAGACAGCTCGTCCATCGGCGTCACCCGGCGACAAAAGCGGCCAGTTCGCGCACAGACCCTTCCGGCGTTTCGACATTCACGACACAGCGCGCATCCGCACACGCGCCATAAACCGCATCAAAACTGGCCCGCCGCCGCTCGATCGCCGCCACGGCCTGCGTCAGCATGTCCTCGCCCTCACGGGCCCGCACCGGTTTCAGGAACGCCTCCGACAGCGACCGGGGCTGCTGGTCGCCCTTTTCGGCGAGCACATAGCTGGCGTAGGCGCGCGATGCGAAACTGTTCTGCATGCCGGTCGGCGACACCCGCGTGACCGCCTGCACCAGCGCGTCAAGAGCCCGGGCGGTCAGCGCCGCATCGTCGCCAAGGTTGCGCTGCAGCAGTTCGCGGTCGATCGCCAGGTACAGGTAAAACAGGCCAGCGCCGAAGCCGCGCTCGCCAATGTGCCCGGCACCGGTGTCGCCAGGACTGTTGAGGTCATCGACCGCGCTGAAATAGTCGTCCTCGACCGCGACCCGGTGAACCGTGATCGCGTGCGCCACCTGCACGGCCGCCTCGACGTTGTGGATGGCGGAGTCGGCGAGCATGCGCCCGAACATCGCGATGTCCACCGCCCGCCGCGGCCGGCTCAACAGCTTGAGTTCATCGGCCGTCGGCTCCGAGCGGCGCGCGATCAGCACCTGCTGCAGCGCCGAGATCGCATCGAGTTCCTCGGGGCTCAGGTGGGCAAGCTGTTCGGTCTCCAGATCGACATCACCCTCGGTCTTCTTGTCGGACTTGAGCTTGCCGAACTGCGCGGCGATCAGCTTGGCCCACTCGCGGGCGCGCTTGTCGTCGAGCCCGCCCGCCTGGAGCACCTTGAACACCTCGCGGCCGATCCGCTTGGTGCGCGTGCCGATCTGCCCACCGAGTTGCCCCTCGAACACTTCGGAGGTGCGCCATGCACGCTTGAGGCTCTGCGACGAGATGCGCAGCCGGGTCGCATCACCGACCAGTGCGGTTTTAGGGCGGCCGGTGTCGTCGCGGTTGAGGTTGGACGGGGGGTAGTGGGTCAGCAGGTGCAGTTGCACAAAACGGGACATGGTGAGCCTCTCTGAATGAAATGAACGGGAATGAAATCGGATGACGACCGGGCAAACAGGTCAGGCGTCCGACGATGCCGCCACACGGGTGCGTGGCGCGGTGGTGTCGTAATAGGCATAGGTCCAGCGCTTGCGGACCTGGTCGTTCCAGCGCCAGAGGTCGCGTGCCAGCGAGAACAGATCGACGTGGTGCCCGATCAGCGGCAACACCCGGCGCACCCCCACGAACAGCGTGTCCACGTCGGGCGATTCGATCAGGCGTCGAAAGCGCAGTTCGCTGACCCGCGGCGCCTCCATCGGCAGGCGCAGCTCGGTCGGCAGGTCGTGGTCACCGCGCGTGCGGATGTGCGCGGCCAAGCCGACCAGCGCGGCCAGTCGGTCCTGCTGCCAGGGTGTCCAGGGCTCGCCCTCGTGCGCTGCCGCCATGCAACGGTAGGCGCGCTGGTAGGCGCCCGTGCAGGCCACCGCCGTCGGCGTGTCGCAGCGCCGCAGCACCGCCCGGTCGGCCTTGTCGAGCCCGGCGGCGTCTTCGGCCGCGAGACGCTCCCACCAGTGCAGGAATGCCCGGAGAACAGCGGGCGACAACCCACCGGAGTCGGCTGTCGCGTTCGCGTAGTCGTGCTTGGAAGTCATGGTGTCCTCTCCTTGTGGTCAGGCCGGGGTGGACCCAGCCGGTTTGCGTGAGCGGGCGCCGGAGCCTGCACCGGCTGCTGTCTTGCGAGCGGCACGGGGAGCGGGCGCGGCGACTGTCGGCAAGGCCAGCGCACTGCGCAACTTCGGGCCATACAGGTTGGCCCGCAACTGGTGATGTGCAGCCGCCACACGCCGCGGGTTCTGGCGCTCGATCGGCCCGGCGCCGACCAGATCCTGCTCGAACAGGCGCAGCGCCACGCTCTGCAGGTGTGTCAGCCAGCGTTGCCTCAGCGCCTCACCTTCGATCGCTGTGCCCGAGCGCGCCGCGGCCAGCGTTTCGCGAAGCATCCGGTAGAACATCGCCTCGGTGGCGCTCCAGTACGCGGCATCGATGTGGCTGAAATCGCCCCGCGCCTCGGCGCCAAACCACGCGTCCTTGACGGCCGAGCGCGCATACCCGAGCACCCGTTCGGCCCCATCCAGCCACAGCGTGATGTCCTCGCGCAGCCACTTCAGGGCCGCCGCATCGCCATCGGCCAGGTCGTACAGCGGCATCGTCGCTTCGTACCAGCAACGCGCCTTCATGTTGTCCATGTCGTACCCGAAGGCCCACAGGCGCAGCGACTGATCTGTTCCCCGCAGCAGTGGATTGCCCAGGAACCGGCTCACCACAGCCGCTGGTGTGATGTGTCGTTTGTCGTTGTCCATCCCCAGCACCAGACCGAGCCAGTGACGCCAGCCCAGGCCGCCGGGCTGCGGGTGCATCGGCAACGCGTCGTCCTTGACGGCGTAGTGCGGTGTCAGCGGGTGGCGCCACGCGCCCTTGTAGTTCAGGCCGTAATTGCGCGTGACGTAGCGCGACACCAGCCGCTCGGACGGTCGATGGCACAGGTCGCATGTCCCGGCTTCAGTCGCATCGAAGTCCAGTCGGATGCGCCGAGGCATGGCCCACAGCACGTGCAGTGGATGCACTTGCACGGGCGCCACACTGCCGCCGTCGCTCTGCACTGCGGCGATGGAGGCCAGCCAGGGCAGCTTGAAATGCGGTTCTTCCAGCGCCTCAGGGTCATCAGGGCGGGGGAAATCACTCATCGGCAGCACGTTGAGCCAGAGCAGGTGCCACAAGCTGCGCGGTGCATCGACGCGGTCGGACGGCACCAGCAGTGTTGTCAGCGGCCCGCCTCCGCGCAGGCTGGTGCGGTGCCCGGCGCCACCCGCGGGCGCATTGACCTGCAGCGTGAACAGCGCCAGCGCCGCGCAGCACGGGCACATGCGGCCCACCTGTCCACGTTTGACAAAATGGTCACCGTGGTTCTTCAGCGTGTTCTCGCCCGGTGTCTCGATCAGCAGGTTGGCAATCGGCACCGGGTCACCATCAGCCGCCCGCAGTTCGATGTCCTGCATGAACCGTACGCCCTCCCCGTCAAAACCGAAATGGGCAGCCCACGGCGACAGCGCCTCGTGCAACTTCGCCTCGTCCAGCGGCTTCCGCCAACGCACGATCCACTCGGCCTGACTCCCTGGCGCGCAGACCATTTGCAGCAGCCCGATGGCGAACTGCGCCAGCGCGCCATTGAAGTCCGCCCGATCCGCATCGAACGCCACCACGTCCGGCCGTGCCAGCGCCGCCGGCCGCACCCACTCCCGGCGGCCATCGCGCAGGCGAACCGGGATCCATTCATTTTTCAGCATGTTCACGATGTCTTGTCCTCCACTGCGTCACGTTCACTTGGATTCATCTGAAGCCGGCACCACGGACACCAACCCCATCGCTGCGTCGTAGCGCCAATGCATGCATTGCGCCGGCAAACGACCACGCGGCTGCGCCAGGGCCTCGCCGGTGAAAACACCGCCCGTGTCAGCCATCACCAGCAGCCGCACCCAGCGCCCTCCGCCGGGCATCGTCTCCTTGGCAGCCTCGATGGCCCGCTGCCGGCCTGTGTCCTCGGGCAGTGGCACCTCGTCGAGCAACCGGCGTGGCACGCGCACCGTGCTGTAGGCCCAGGCATGAAGCGCCTTGTCATCGCGCCAGGGGATCACCCGTTCCGCCGCCCAACGACCCAGCACCACATCGACCGACTCGTCACCCAGTCGCGACGGCGCCGAGGTGTCGGACAGCCAGTCGGTCCCGCTGCGCTCATAGCCCGAAGTGGCTGAAATCTGGTGGACCTTGCTGATCGAACGGTCGCTGTACGCCTTGCCTACCGCGCGCAGGTTGCTCGACTCCAGCGCAGCCGGCAACTCGGCGTCTTCCCCGTAAACCGCCTCGACCAATCGGCGAGCGTCATCAGGCATCGTGAACGCACCACGCTGGAGCTGCTGAGCGGTCAGCCACAGGCGGCTGTGATCCGCATACACATGCGCCGCCTTCGGCAGGAGTTGCTTGAACCAGTCTGCTGCGGGCGTCTCGGTCCAGGCCGGCCCGTGAACCCACAAGCACGGCTCACCGCGCGCATCAGGCTGCCCCGGAGGACAGCGGCGTCCGTCAAGGTCACGGGTGTGGCGACGCAGCCGGCCGGCACGCTGGATGATCCGGTCCATCGGTGCAAGATCGGACACCAGCAGATCCGCATCAACATCGAGCGACTGCTCCGCCACCTGGGTCGCGATCAGCAGGCGCCCGCGGCGATCCTGCGGCGCACTCTCCGGCCCGAACTGCGCCAGCACCTTGGCCTCGGTGTCGAGCCGGTCGCCCAGCGTGAAGCGGGCATGGAACAGCGTGATCGACTCGGCCGGCACCTGATCCGCCAGCAGATCACGCGCCTGCAGCGCATCCGAGACCGTGTTGCGTATCCAGATCACGCACTGCCCAGCCCGCAGCACCTCGGCCACACCCGCCACCACGGCCGACAACGCCGGCTCCCAGCGAATGCGCACCGTTCGACGCACATCGGAGCGCGTGGCGACCGGGGTTTCCAGCGCCGAGCCCGCCCCCATCCCGGGCCAGGCCGTCGTCAAAGGATAGTCCGACCGCTCCAGCCGCGGCGGCGCCTCTCCCCGCCCACGGGCGTAAGCTTTCAGCAGCGCACGTTTCATCCGCGCAGGCAGCGTGGCCGACAGCAGGATGGCGCTGCCACCCGACATCGCGTGAAACTCCAGCAGCGCCTCCAGCACCCCCTGCATGTAATCGTCGCAGGCATGGACCTCGTCCACGATCAGCACTTTGCGAAACAGCCCGAGCAGCCGCAGCGACTGGTGCTTGCCCTGCAGCACCGCCAGCAGGGCCTGATCGACCGTGCCGACACCAGCCGGCGCCAGCAAAGCACGTTTGTTGTGGTCCGCCAGCCAGCGGGTGCAGCGGCTGGTGGCCGTGTCGTCACCCTGCGCGGCGTCCCGCTCCTCATCACCGGGCTCGATCACCGACGCAGCAAACTCCTCGACCAGATCCTTGCGTCCATGCGCCAGCACCAGACTGGCTCGCCCGGCAAATAACCGCGCCTGCAGCGTCGCCAAGCGGCCATACATCGCGTTGGCCGTCGCCATCGTCGGCAGGCCGATGAAATACCCGTCGGCCACTCCGCTGGCCATCAGGCGGTGGGCGAGCATCATGGCCGCTTCGGTCTTGCCAGCACCCGTCACGTCTTCGAGCAGGTGGATTTGCGGCCCCGCCGGCAAGTCCATCGTGGCCGCTCGCTGCTGCAAAGGGGAAGGCGTCTGCAACACTGGAAACAGCGCCGTGAACCCGAGCGGCGCCGGAATCGCTGCGGGCAGCACGCCCGACGCATCAAGCGCCTGGCCAGCCAGCCCGAGCGCCTCACACCAGTAATCCGCCAGTGGGGACGTTGCCCGATCACGGTATCGGAAGATGGCTGCATTCGAACCAATCCAGTCGGCCAGCACCGCCACACCCGCCACCCACCATGACAGTCGCTGGCTCACCTGCTCGAAGCGAATCGCCCCCATCGCCGACACAAAGCGGGTGACCTCGGGCGTCAGGAACAGCGTGCGCATTGATTCGACAAAGGCCGTGGCCGCCAACACATCCACCGCGCGGAAATGTCGGCGCACATGCCGCGTGGCATCGGCCTGGGGCGGCTGGCCGTGGTGGCCGGTGACCGCTTGCGCCCAGGACGACACACCGGTGATGCAATCCGCATCCGGACCAAACCAGCCTTCATCGACTGCACGATCCTGCAGGTGCTCGGCCCAAAACCCCATGCCCAACGTGTCGTGGCGCACCCTCTCGGCACCGACATCGGGAGGCCATTCACCCTGCAAAATTTTGACAAGATCGGGCCGCTGCGACTGAAAGCTCAGCGAGAACTTGCCCAGGTCATGCAACGCCAGCCAAAAGGTCACCCAGGCCAGCAGCGCCGAGTCATCCTCAATGCACAGACTCTCGCGCAACCACTGTCGCAAGGCCGGTGACCGGCGCAGGTACATGGCGCCCACCGCCGCCACATCCAGCGCGTGATAGACCAACAAATGGCAGTAACCGCCGCCCGTGCCCTCGGAAGGGCGCGCCTTGCCCCAGTACGCCCACGCATCCGTCTTCGCGTCGTGCATCACCGCCACTCCCTCTGATGTTCATTGTTTTCAGATGGGAATACTGCACGGAAGACACCGAATTCGGAAATACCAGCCCTCTGAATGGCGACTGATCACGACAAATCAAGGCAGAAACAGCGGATTACTGCACAGACTATCCAGCACGCCGCAGCCAGGCACGCCCGACCGTCCACTCCAGCACGACCGCCACCGCCATCAGCCCCGCCCCTAGCAGCAGCACTCGCACCGGCGACCAGCCCTGCACGCTCCACCAGAAGCCCCCCAGCGCCAGCATCCGGAAGGCCCACAGCACGACCTCGCGCACGACGATGCGGTCCGCCAGCGCGCCTTCCAGGTCGAGCAGCCGCTGGTTCAGCACCTGCTCGCTGGCGGCCCAGAACGGTTGCACCGCAGCCAATGTCAGCAGATGGACGACGTAGAGCGCCGGATGCCAGACACTCGCCCCCAGCAGCAGATGGGCGGCGACCATGCCGACGGCGGCCAGCGCCATCCAGCGCAGGCGATTTCCGGCGTGCCGACGGCCGCGCAGCGCGAACAGCGCCAGGCCGCCGAACACCGTCGCGGCGCTGGCCGTCCAGCCGTAGTGGCTCACGACCCCGAGCGCCTGCACCGCGCCGCTGGCCCCGAGCACCATGCCCACGCCCATCAGTCCCGACTCCAGCCCGTACAGCGGCAGGCAGCGCACGAAACCGGGCTGCCGCACCACGGCCATCGGGCGCTCCCAATGGATCGCTGGCGTGCTCGGCAACCGGCGCGGCGCCCAGACCGCAGCCACCAGCGCCAGCGCCGCATAGCTGGTGTAGACCGCCGCAGCGCGTTCACCGGTCATCGACAGGAACAGCGTGACCGTCAGCGTGGCGCAGAGCCCGGCGAAGACGGTCCAGACGGTGGTGTGGGCCGCGTAGGGGTCGCGGTCGGCGTCGGCGAGCAGGCTCAGCTCCAGCCACAGCCGTGCGCCCCAGGTCAGCCCGATGAATGCGCCGATCGCCACGGCCAGCCACAGTGGCTCGTCCTGCGCCAGCAGCAGCACCAGCGCGGGGAGTAGGAAACCCGCGCGGATCAGGTGCGCCGGCTGCAACGACCAGCGCCGCCCCAGCGCGAAGGCGCCGACGATGCACGCCATCGTGGCGGTCAGCATCACCGCCGTGAACACGACGGCCAACGTCCAGCCGCGCTGCGCGAACACGAGTACGCCGGCGAAGCCGATCAGCGTCGAGAAGGCGCCTTGGCAGGCGATGAAGGGGAGGAGGCGGCGTTCCAGCGGAGTGGACATGCGCGGATGCGGTGGGTGCGGGGTGCCTGAGTGGCCTGCCCGGAGAGACTCGAACTCCCGACCCCCGGCTTAGAAGGCCGGTGCTCTATCCAGTTGAGCTACGGGCAGTGTGCAGATTGAAGAATCTGGCGGTGTGAAGTTCTTGGTCGGGGCGAAAGGATTCGAACCTTCGACCCTCTGGTCCCAAACCAGATGCGCTACCAGGCTGCGCTACGCCCCGACAAGAGCCTTAGATCATAGCTGATTTTTCAACTGGATGTCAGATACTTGCACGCAGTTCGCTTCGGCGCGGCAGATCGGGGCCGCGGCGGGTGCAGGTGATGGCCGCGGCGTTGGCCGCGAAGTCGGCCACGCGCCGCACTTCGTCGAGCGTGAGGCTGGCCAGTCCAACCGGGCTGAGCCGGCCGAGTTCCGCCAGCGCCACGAGTGTGGCGGCCTGGAAGGTGTCGCCCGCACCGACGGTGTCCTGCACCTGCACCTTGGGCGCCGGCACCTCGCACTGCCCTTCCCGCGTCCACGCCAGCGCACCGTCGCCGCCGCGCGTCATCATCACCAGCGACACCCCCGCCGCCAGCCAGCGCGCCGCCAGATCGGCCGGATCCCGTTCCGGATACAGGCGCTCGAAGTCCTCGTCGCTGAGCTTGAGCAGGTGCGTGCGCGCCGACATCCATTCGATGTTGTCGCGCCAGGCGTCCAGCGAGGGCTCGACATTCAGCCGCACGTTCGGGTCGTAGGAGATGACGGTGGTGGTGTGGCGCTGCTCGACCAGCGTCCGGATGGTGGAGGCGATCGGCTCGACCACGCAACCGAAGGAGCCGAAATGGATCGCGGCCACTTCGGCCGGCAGGCGCGCGAGGTGTTCCGGCAGCAACTGGCGGTCCGAGCCACCCGTGCCGTAGAAGCGGTAGCTGGGCACGCCGTTGGCGTCGACACCGACCAGGCTCAGCGTCGTGGGCGCGTCGTTCAGGACCACCGCCTCGGTCGAGATGCCCTCGTCGACCACGCTCTTCAGGATGCGCTCGCCCAGGAAATCGCGCGAGATCGCTCCCAGAAACACCGCCGGCTGCCCCATGCGCTGCACACCAGCGGCCACATTCAGCGGCGAACCACCGACCACGGCATCCAGATGCAGGCCGGTGGGCGTGGGGCCGTCCTGGAACACGTCCAGCAGGGACTCACCACAGATGACGATGGACAGATTCGCAGGCGCTGCACTCATGGTTTGCTCGGTCAACGGAGTTGGGGTCGCGATCGTCTCATCAGTGGGCCGTGCGGACACTAGGGAAACCACTAAATCAAGCTGGTTGATTTAATTAGTCAAGCCGCTACCATTCGTTCCGCAGGTTCACCACCCAGCGGACCTCACCTCACCACCTGGCCCGTTCCACTGGCCGCCTTTTCTTCCGGAGACAAAACATGTCGCGTCTTTCCACCCTGGGCTTCGCTGCCGCTCTCGCCTGCTTCGCCACCTCGACGATGGCTGCGCAGCCCGTCATCGGCCTGATCACCAAGACCGAAACCAACCCGTTCTTCGTCAAGATGAAGGAAGGCGCCGAAGCCGAAGCCAAGAAGCTGGGTGCCAAGCTGCTGTCGGCTGCCGGCAAGCAGGACGGTGACACCGCCGGCCAGATCACCGCGATGGAAAACATGGTCGCCGCCGGTGCCAAGACCATCCTGATCACCTCGTCGGGTGACGCGATCGTCCCGACGATCAAGAAGATGAAGGCCCAGGGCGTGCAAGTCATCGCCCTTGACAGCCCGGTGCCGGAAGCGGACGCCCTGTTCGCCACCAACAACTACAAGGCCGGCGAGCTGATCGGCGCTTACGCCAAGGCCACGCTGGGCGGCAAGAAGGCCATCATCGCCACGATGGATCTGTTCCCTGGCCACCCGGTCGGTGCGCAGCGCCACAACGGCTTCCTGGCCGGCATGGGCATGAAGACCCTGCCCGCCGAGAGCAACGAGCTGGCCCAGCCGGCGGACGTGGTCTGCATGGCCGACTCCTTCGGCGACGCCGCCAAGGGCCAGACCGGCATGGAAAACTGCCTGCAGAAGAACGCCGACATCAACGTGGTGTACGCCATCAACGAACCCGCAGCCGCCGGTGCCTACAAGGCGCTGAAGGCCGCTGGCAAGGAAAAGAGCGTCGTCATCCTGGGTGTGGACGGCATGTGCTCCAACGGCGTGGGCAACGTCGAGAAGGGCGTGATCGCCGCGACCTCGATGCAGTACCCGCTGAAGATGGCTGCGATGGGCGTGGCCGCTGGTGTCAAGTTCGCCAAGGACGGCAAGCGCCAGTCGGGCTACACCGACACCGGCGTGGACCTGGTGGCGGCCAAGGCGGTTGCTGGCGTCAAGAGCATCGACACCAAGCAGGCCCGTGGTCAGTGCTGGGGTGACTGATCTGGCGTGAGGATCTCTGACCGCACAGGGGCCATCGATCGATCGTCCCTGACCGGAAAGCCCCGTGACCACGGGGCTTTCCTTTCATGCACGCCACCAGCGAGCCAAACCCATGCATTCGCTCAAAGCCAAGCTCCCCCCGATCGGGACACTGGGCCCAGCCATCGCGCTGATCCTGGCCTGCGGCTTCTTCTCGTTCCAGCACGAACGCTTTCTCACGCTGCAGAATTTCTCGCTGATCCTGCAGCAGGTCATGGTAGTCGGCACGATCGCCATCGGCCAGACCCTGATCATCCTGACCGCCGGCATCGACCTGTCCTGCGGCATGGTCATGGCCCTGGGCTCCATCGTGATGACCAAGGTCGCCGCCGACTACGGCCTGAACGCGCCTCTGGCCATCCTCTGCGGTGTTGCCGTGACGACCCTGTTCGGCCTGATCAACGGCCTGCTCGTCACCCGCATCAAGCTGCCCCCCTTCATCGTCACGCTGGGCACGCTGAACATCGCGTTCGCCGTCACGCAGCTCTACTCGCACGCCCAGACGATCACCAACATCCCCGACGGCATGAACCTGCTGGGCGAGACCTTCGGTCTGGGCGGCGCCCGCGTCGCCTACGGCAGCGTGCTGATGCTCGCGCTGTACGTCGCCACCTGGCTCTGGCTGCGCGAGACCGCGCCGGGCCGCCACGTCTACGCCGTGGGCAACAACCCCGAAGCGACCCGCCTGACCGGCATCCCGACCGACCGCGTGCTGCTGACCGTCTACGCGCTGGCCGGCACCTTCTACGGCATCGCCTCGATGCTGGCCGTTGCCCGCACCGGTGCCGGAGATCCGAACGCCGGCCAGACCGAGAACCTGGACGCCATCACCGCGGTCGTGCTGGGGGGCACCAGCCTGTTCGGTGGCCGCGGCATCATCCTGGGCACGCTGGTGGGTGCACTGATCGTTGGCGTGTTCCGCAACGGCCTGACGCTGATGGGTGTGTCGTCGGTCTACCAGATCCTGGTGACCGGCATCCTGGTGATCCTGGCCGTGGCCACGGATCAGATGTCGCGCAAGGGAGGTCGCTGAGATGAGCGCACAAGCACAAAACACGAAGCCGCAAATCGTGATGCAGGCCAAGGGCCTGGTCAAACGCTACGGCCAGGTCACCGCCATCGACGGCGCCGACTTCGAGCTGCGCGCCGGTGAGATCCTGGCGGTGATCGGCGACAACGGCGCAGGCAAGTCCTCGCTGATCAAGTGCCTGTCGGGCGCCACCATCCCCGACGAAGGCGAGATCTGGCTGGACGGCCAGCCGATCCACTTCAAGAGCCCGATCGACGCGCGCCGCGTCGGCATCGAGACGGTCTACCAGGATCTGGCCGTGGCACCCGCCATGACGATTGCCGAGAACCTCTTCCTCGGTCGCGAGCTGCTGCGCCCCGGCTTTGCCGGCAGCGTGCTGCGCATGATCGACAAGAAGAAGATGCTCGAACAAAGCATTGCGCGCATGAACGACCTGAAGGTCGGCATCCGCTCGATGACGCAGGCGGTGGAGACGCTCTCGGGCGGTCAGCGCCAGTGCGTGGCGGTGGCGCGGGCGGCGGCGTTTGCCGAGCACGTCGTCATCCTGGACGAGCCGACGGCGGCGCTCGGTGTCAAGGAAGGCAACATGGTGCTGGAGCTGATCCGCCGGGTGCGCGACAAGGGCCTGCCGGTGATCCTGATCAGCCACAACATGCCGCACGTCTTCGAAATCGCCGACCGCATCCACGTCGCCCGCCTGGGCAAGCGGGCCGCGGTGCTGAATCCCAAGAAGATCAGCATGAGCGACACCGTGGCGGTGATGACGGGGGCCATGACGGCCGACCAGATCCCCAAGGAAGCGCTCGCCTGAGCCGCACAGAGGAGAAGACAAGATGCTCAAGGGGATTGATCCATTGCTGACGCCGCAGTTGCTGCAGGTGCTCGCGGAGATGGGCCATGGCGACGAGATCATCGTGGCCGACGCCAACTTCACCGCCGCCAGTCTCAGCATCGGGCCGGACGGACGGCGCAAGCCCATCATCCACCTGCCGGGCGCCGGCATCCAGCGCACGGCGCAGGCGCTGCTCAGCCTGCTGCCGCTGGATGCGGCGGTGTCGCAGCCGATCGCCTACATGAAGGTCTGCGACACGCCGGACGGCTACCGCAGCCGGCTGCAGCGCGAGGTGATCGATCTGATCGAGTCGGGTGGACACGCGCGTGGCGAGCAGTGCGCGGCGATCGAGCGATTCGCGTTCTACGACCGGGTGCGCACGGCATTCGCCATCGTGCTGACCAGCGATCTGCAGCCCTATGGCAACTTCCTGTTCAAGAAGGGTGTCATCGGCGAGGCGCTGGACGCCTGATCGGTGGCCGGACGGACCCCGCTCGGGGAACGTTGGAAGGCCGGCGCGATGCCGGCTTTTTCATGCCAACGCCCGTCTCAGGCGCTCTTGAGCTTGCCCACCACGAACAGCAGCACGGCCGCACCGATCACCGACGCGATGTAACTGGCCGCCTGCCCCTGCGCATACCAGCCGAGCGCCTGCCCGGCATAGCCAGCGACGAACGATCCAGCGATGCCCAGCACGGTCGTCAGGATGAAGCCCAGCGCCTGCGTGCCCGGAATGATCCAGCGTGCCACGAGGCCGATCAGGAAGCCCACGATCACCATCACTACAAAACCCATGACCATCTCCTCAGAGGTGCCGCCACCGTTGGCGGTGGCCCACTGTAGGAGAAATTCGTGAACTTTGTCACCAGATCTGGTGCAGCCTACTGATTCAGCTGGGCCCAAACCTTGTCCAGCCGCTTCACGCTCACCGGCTGCGGCGTGCGCAATTCCTGCGCGAACAGGCTCACGCGCAACTCTTCCAGCAGCCAGCGGTACTCGGTCAGGCGGTTGTCGTCGGTGCCCTTGAGGTCGGCGAGGCGGCGCGTGTAGCGCGTCTCCAACGGGCGCAGCTCAGCCAGGCGCTGGGCATCGCGCACGGGGTCGGCGCGCCACTTGTCCAGGCGCAGCACGATGGCCTTGAGGTAGCGCGGCAAGTGGTGGAGCTGCGACCAGTGCGTCTGCGCGATGAAGCGCTTGGGCACGAGGCGCTGCAATTGCCCGGTGATGTCGTCGGCGACCTCCTTCGGCACCCGGCTGTCCTTGAGCTTGCGCAGCGCGGCGGCGTAGTCGATCAGGATGGTGCCAGCCGTGCGGGCGACTTCCTGCGCAATCAGGTTCAGGCGCGGGCGGCCCTCGTCGATGCGGCGCTGGAAAGCGGCCGCGTCGGTCGGCAGCGGATCCGCGAGGAAAGCCCGCGTCAGCGCCACGTCGATGATCTGGTCGCGCAGCTCTTCCTGCGTGCCCAGCGGCATGTAGGCCACCGACATCTTCTGCAGGTCCGGGATGTTCTTTTCCAGGTACTTCAGCGGCTCCTTGATGTTCAGCGCCACCAGCCGGCGCAGGCCGTTGCGGTGCTTCGCAGCGGCGGCGTCCGGCTCGTCGAACACCTCGATCTCGACATGCGCGCCGCAGTCGATCAGCGCCGGGAAGCCGATCAGCGTCTGGCCGGCCTTGCGGATCTCCATCAGCTCGGGGAGTTCGCCGAAGGTCCAGGTGGTGTACTGGGCGGGGGGGGCGCTCGGTGCGTTACCCCCTCCCCGGCCCTCACCCGCTGGGGGAGGGAGAGATGCGGCAGACGGCAATGCCCGCGAGCCTTGCGCAGCCCCCGTCTTGCCCCCTCCCCCAGCGGGGGAGGGTTGGGGTGGGGGTTCGCTACGCGCAGCCACCTTCAACCCCGCCAACGCCTGAAACGCCGTCCGCGCCTGCCCGCCCAGCTCCGCCTTCAAGGCCGCCAGATTGCGCCCGATGCCGAGCTGCCGGCCATGCTCATCCACGATGCGGAAGTTCATGAACAGGTGCGGCGCCACCATCTCCAGCTTGAAATCGTTGCGCTGCACGGCGATCTGCGTGCGCTCGCGCACCGCCTTGAGCAGCACGTCAACGAGGTTGCCCTGCGCGAACGGGTTCAGCTCGACGAACTCGGCCACATAGTCTGGTAGCGGCACCAGCCGCGAACGCGGGCGCTGGTGCAGGCTCTTGACCAGCGCCAGCACCTTGGCCTCCAGCATCCCCGGCACCAGCCACTCGCAGCGCTCCTCGCTGACCTGGTTGAGCGCGTAGATCGGCACCGCCACGGTCACGCCGTCCTTGGCGTCGCCCGGGTCGTGCAGGTAGGTGGCGGTGCAGTCGATGCCGCCCAGCCGGATCGTCTTCGGGAAGGCGGTGGTGGTGATGCCGGCCGCCTCGTGGCGCATCAGCTCGTCGCGCGTCAGGTGCAGCAGCTTCGGCCCGGACAGCTCCGCCTTGCTCTCGTGGCGGTACCAGCGCTCGAAGGTCGCGCCGCTGACCACGTCACGCGGCAGCTGCGCGTCGTAGTAGGCGTGGATCAGCTCGTCGTCGACCAGCACGTCCTGGCGGCGCGACTTGTGCTCCAGCTCCTCGACCTGCCGGATCAGCTTCTGGTTGTGGGCGAGGAAGGACAGCTTCGTCTCCCACTCGCCGTTGACCAGCGCCTCGCGGATGAAGATCTCGCGCGCGGCCGGGGCATCGACATTGCCGAAGTTCACCCGCCGGTTGCTGTAGAGGACGATGCCGTAGAGCGTGGCCCGCTCCAGCGCGGTGACCTCGGCGGCCTTCTTCTCCCAGTGCGGTTCCAGCAACTGGACCTTGAGCAGGTGGCCCGCGATCGGCGGAATCCAGGCCGGGTCGATCGCGGCCAGCCCGCGCCCGAACAGGCGCGTCGTGTCGACCAGTTCGGCCGCGACCAGCCAGCGGCCCGGCTTCTTGCTCAGGTGCGCACCCGGGTGGCGCCAGAACTTGATGCCGCGCGCGCCCAGGTACCAGTCCTCGTCCTCGGACTTCAGGCCGATGTTGCCCAGCAGGCCGGCGAGCATCGACAGGTGGATCTGGTCGTAGGTCGCCGCCGAGCCGTTGAGGCGCCAGCCGTGTTCGGCGACCACGGTGTGGAGCTGGCTGTAGATGTCGCGCCACTCGCGCACACGGCGCGGGCTGACGAAGCTCTCGCGCAGGCGCTGTTCCTGCTGGCGGTTGCTGAGCTTGTGGGCGGCGCCTTCGGTCGGCGCGTGGTGGCCCTTGCCCTCGTCGATCCACTTCCAGAGCTTCAGGTAGCCCATGAACTCCGAGCGTTCGTCGTCGAACTTCTTGTGCTTCTCGTCGGCGTTCTGCTGCTGGTCCATCGGCCGGTCGCGCACGTCCTGCACGCTCAATGCCGACGCGATGATGAGCACCTCGTTCAGCGCCTCGCGGTTGCGCGCCTCCAGGATCATGCGGCCGACCCGCGGGTCGAGCGGCAGCCGCGCCAGCTCCTGCCCGATCGGCGTCAGCTCGTTCAGGTCATCGACCGCGCCGAGTTCGCCCAGCAGCGCGTAGCCGTCGGCGATGGCCTTGCGCGGCGGTGGCTCCAGGAACGGGAAGTCTTCGACCAGCCCGAGCCGCAGCGACTTCATGCGCAGGATCACGCCGGCCAGCGACGAACGCATGATTTCCGGGTCGGTGAAGCGCGGGCGGCCGAGGAAATCCTTCTCGTCGTAGAGCCGGATGCAGATGCCGTTGGCCACGCGCCCGCAGCGGCCGGCGCGCTGGTTGGCCGCCGCCTGGCTGATCGGCTCGATCTGCAGCTGCTCGACCTTGGTGCGGTAGCTGTAGCGCTTGACACGGGCGTGGCCGGTGTCGATCACGTAGCGGATGCCGGGCACCGTCAGCGAGGTTTCCGCGACGTTGGTGGCCAGTACGATGCGCTTGCCGCCGCCGGTCTCGAACACACGGTCCTGCTCCTGCTGCGACAGCCGCGCGAACAGCGGCAGGATGTCGGCGTGGCGGTGCAGCGGCTGGTGGCTGAGGTGTTTCCTCAAGTGCTCAGCGGCATCGCGGATCTCGCGCTCGCCGGGCAGGAAAATGAGGATGTCGCCCGAGCCGCTGCGCCAGAGGTCGTCCACCGCGTCGGCGATGGCGTCGTCGAGCCCGTAGTCCTTGCTGTCCTCGAAGGGTTTCCAGCGTTGCTCGACCGGGAAAGTGCGCCCGCTGACGAGGATCACCGGCGCCGGCCCCTTGGCCGAGGCGAAGTGCTGCGCGAAGCGGTCGGCGTCAATCGTGGCCGAGGTGACGACGATCTTCAGGTCGGGCCGCCGCGGCAGGATCTGCCGCAGGTAGCCGAGCAGGAAGTCGATGTTGAGGCTGCGTTCGTGGGCCTCGTCGATGATCAGGGTGTCGTAGTTGCGCAGCAGCGGGTCGGACTGGGTCTCGGCGAGCAGGATGCCGTCGGTCATCAGCTTGACCGAGGCGCCGGCCTGCAGGCGGTCCTGGAAGCGCACCTTGTAGCCGACCACCTCGCCCAGCGGCGATTTCAGTTCGTCGGCGATGCGCTTGGCGACCGAACTGGCGGCGATGCGGCGTGGCTGCGTGTGGCCGATCAGCCCGGAGCCGCCCGCACCCAGGCCGCGGCCGAGTTCGAGCGCGATCTTCGGGATCTGGGTGGTCTTGCCGGAGCCGGTCTCGCCGCAGACGATGATGACCTGGTGCTCGCGCATCGCCTGCGCGATCTCGTCGCGCCGGGCCGAGACCGGCAGCGCGTCCGGATAGGTGATCGGCGGGACGGGGTTGGCGGGGCGGCGCGCGGGCGCGGCGGCGGCAGCGGTCCGCTTCGGCGGCGCGGCGGGAGGGGTGGGGAGCGTCGGGTTCACAGGGGGCGGATTATCGCCGCCCTGCCCCGCGGCCCGCTGCGCTCAGGTGGGCGCGTCGCCCGGCATCCCGTATTCCATGATGTTGAGCACCGCGCCCTGCGGATCCTGCAGCACCGCGAAGCGCCCGATCCCGGGGATGTCGGTCGGCTCGATGAGCACCCGCCCGCCCAGTGCGGCGCATTCGCCTGCGGTTTCGTCGGCGTTGTCCACCGTCACATAGGGGCACCAGTTCGGAGGCATCCCCGGCGGCGCGGTGGGCGGGATGCCCATGATGCCGCCGATCGCGGTGTCGCCGACCTTGAGGATGCGGTACGGGCCTTGCGGCATCGGCATCGTCTCCACGGTCCAGCCGAAGAGCTGGTGGTAGAAGTCGGCCGAGTGCGCCGGGTCGGTGGTCATCAGCTCGGACCAGCTGATGGCGCCATGGGTCTTGAACACGTCCATATCGAGAGCCTCCTGGGCAGGCGGGGAAAGCCCCATGCTGCGACGCGGCGGCCGAGGCGTCAACGGGAAGACACCCGATGCGCGTCGGGCACAATCCAGACCCCATGAGCCTCGTCTTTCCGCACACCTTCGTTCCCTGGTTCCGCTCGGTGGCGCCGCACATCCACGCGTACCACGGCAAGACCTTCGTCATTGGCATGGCTGGCGAGCTGGTGGCCGCCGGCAAGCTCAATGCGTTCGTGCAGGACCTGTCGCTGCTGCACGCCATGGGCATCAAGCTGGTGCTGGTCCACGGCTTCCGGCCACAGGTCAACGAGCAGCTGCGCGCCAAGGGCCACGCCTCGCGCTTCAGCCACGGCAAGCGCATCACCGACCCGGTCGCGCTCGACTGCGCGCAGGAGGCCGCCGGTCAACTGCGCTTCGAGATCGAGGCCGCGTTTTCACAAGGCCTGCCCAACACGCCGATGGCCAACGCGACCGTGCGGGTGGTGTCGGGCAACTTCCTGACCGCGCGCCCCGTGGGCATCGTCGACGGCGTGGACTTCATGCACAGCGGCGTCGTGCGCAAGGTCGATTCGGCCACCATCCGCCGCGCCATCGACATCGGCGCACTGGTGCTGCTGTCGCCCTTCGGCTTCTCGCCGACGGGGGAAGCCTTCAACCTGTCGATGGAGGATGTCGCCACCGCCACAGCCGTGGCGCTGCAGGCCGACAAGCTGCTCTTCATGACCGAGATCCCGGGCATCCACGAAAACCTGGACGACCCGGAAAGCGCCATCGACACCGAACTGGCGCTGGCCGAGGCGCGGCGCCTGCTCGCGAAGCTGCCGCCGCCGACCCAGCCGAGCGAGCCGGCGTTCTACCTGCAGCACTGCGTGCGCGCCTGCGAAGGCGGGGTCGAGCGCTCGCACATCCTGCCGTTTGCTGCCGACGGGGCCGTGCTGCTGGAAATCTTCACCCACGACGGCGTGGGCACCATGGTGGTCGACGAGAAGCTGGAAAGCCTGCACGAGGCCACCGCGGACGACGTGGGCGGCATCCTGCAGCTGATCGAGCCCTTCGAGCGCGACGGCACGCTGGTCAAGCGCAGCCGCACCGAGATCGAGCGCGACATCACCACCTACACCGTCATCGAGCACGACGGCATCATCTTCGGCTGCGCGGCGCTCTATGCCTATCCGGAGGCGCGCACGGCGGAAATGGCCGCGCTGACCATCTCCCCGCAGGTCCAGGGCCAGGGCGACGGCGAGCGCATCCTCAAGCGCATCGAGCAGCGCGCCCGCGGCATGGGTCTCGACAGCATCTTCGTGCTGACCACGCGCACGATGCACTGGTTCGTCAAACGAGGCTTCCAGCAGGTCGATCCCGACTGGCTGCCCGAAGCCCGAAAGCGAAAATACAACTGGGACCGGCGCTCGCAGGTGCTGGTCAAGAAACTCAGCTGAATCACCCGAAAGGAAAATACCGATGGCACGCACCATTCAATGCATCCTGCTGAAAAAGGAAGCCGAAGGGCTCGACTTTCCGACCTATCCCGGCGAACTGGGCAAGCGCATCTACCAGAGCGTGAGCAAGGAAGCCTGGCAGCAGTGGCTCAAGCACCAGACCATGCTGGTCAACGAAAACCGCCTGAATCTGGCCGACGCGCGCGCACGCCAGTATCTGGCGCGCCAGATGGAGAACTATTTCTTCGGCGCCGGTGCCGACCAGCCACAGGGTTACGTGCCCCCGATGGAATGATTCGAGATACCCTCACGCCAAGTTCGCACTGGACAGCAGGAAGCAAAAGTTTCTAGAATCCGGCCCGGATCAACCGTTGGGGAAAACACATGTCCACCTATCAAGAACTCGTCGCGCAAAAAGCGGAACTGGATCGGCTGCAAGCTGACCTGGAAAAGCAGATTGCCGAAACCCTGCGCAATGAACGCGCCGGCGTCATCCACCAGATCAAGACGCTGATGGCCGAAAACGGCATCACCGCCGCCGATCTCGCCTCCGGCAGGCCCGGACGCCCGCCGAAAATCGGCATCGCAGAGCCCGGCACGACCCGCAAGGTCGCCGCCAAGTACTGCGACAAGGACACCGGCGAATCCTGGTCGGGCCGTGGCCTGAAGCCCAAGTGGCTGACGGCTGCCCTCGAAAACGGCCGCTCGCTGGTCGAATTCGCCGTCTGACCGCCGCAGCGCACCCCTGAGCGAAGACCTTGCTCCGCTCCACCAAAACCACCTTTGGGTGGTTTTATTTTTTCATTTCAGGCAGACTGTCGGACCGATTCCAGTGGCGCGGATCGGACAACCCAGACTGAAGTCTGTTGAGCAGGACTCAGATTCAGCCGTCGGGCAGCCTTAAGAATTGAGGGTTAGTTGCGGATTGACAGCATCTCGACCCGTCCCTATGCTCCGGCGGTGACTTTTCTCACACTCAATTACCCCATGCAAGGTTTGTACTCGGCATTTCGGTCTCTGGTTCTGTCTGGTCTCGCAGCCGCCATGCTCACCATGGTCAGCCTGCCGGTTCAGGCCTTGCCGGAGGGCACCGACACGATCAGCCGCTTCCTGCAGGAACGTTTCACCGGCGAAAGCACGGCTGCCACGCCGTCGACCGGTGCCGGCAGCCGCACGGAGGACCTGCTGGGCGGCGTCCGTGAAAAGGCGTCCGACCTGGTGCTGTCCGCGATGAACTTCCTGGGTGTGCGCTACCGTTTCGGCGGCACCAGCGAGGAAACCGGTTTCGACTGCAGCGGCTTCACGCGCCATGTCTTCGAGAACAGCGTCGGGCTGCTGCTGCCGCGCCGCTCCTCGGAGCAGGCGCAGGCACCCGGTCTGCTCTCGATTCGCCAGGACGACCTCAAGCCCGGCGATCTGGTGTTCTTCAACACGATGCGCAGCGCGTTTTCCCATGTCGGCATCTATGTCGGCGAGGGCAAGTTCATTCATGCGCCGCGCACCGGCAGCACCGTGCGCGTCGAGGACATGCGCCAGGATTACTGGCTGCGCCGCTTCGACGGCGCACGCCGTGTCCCACAATTGAGCACCAGTTCCGCGCCGCGCAACCTCGGCAGCGTCAATGCCGGCAACTGAGTCGTACTGACTTTCTGCTCCGGCTTGGCAGGCCGCCTGAAACAGGCACAATGCAGCCGCCATGTCGGAACGAAACATCATCGCCATCGTCGATCAGCGCAGTGCCACGGCGCCCCAGCCGGCACTGCCGCGGATTCCTGCCGCCCTGCCGTCGCCCAATGGCCTGCTGAGTGACGGGCTGGGCCGCCCGCTGCGTGATTTGCGAATATCGGTGACCGACCGGTGCAACTTCCGCTGCAGCTACTGCATGCCGAAGGAAATATTCGACAAGAACCACCAGTTTCTGCCGCAGTCTGCGCTGCTGAGTTTCGAGGAAATTCTCCGGCTGGCCCGGATCTTCGTGGCGCACGGCGTGCACAAGATTCGGCTCACCGGTGGCGAGCCGCTGCTGCGCAAACACCTGGAGCGCCTGATCGAGTTGCTGGCCGCACTGCGCACCCCGGAGGGCACCCCGCTCGACCTGACGCTGACGACCAATGGCTCCCTGCTCGCACGCAAGGCCGTCGCCCTGAAAGCCGCTGGATTGAACCGCGTCACCGTCAGCCTCGACGGCATGGACGACGCCGTATTCCGCCGCATGAACGATGTCGATTTTCCGGTGGCCGACGTGCTGGCAGGCATCGACGCTGCGGTGGCCGCCGGGCTCGGGCCGATCAAGGTCAACATGGTGGTCAAGCGGGGCACCAACGAGCAGGAAATCGTGCCGATGGCGCGCCATTTCCGCGACCACTACCACGGGCAGGTGGTCCTGCGTTTCATCGAATACATGGACGTCGGTGCCACCAACGGCTGGCGCATGAACGAGGTGATGCCCTCGGCCGAGGTGCAGCGCCTGATCGACCGCCATTTCCCGCTGGAAGCGGTCGATCCCAGCCAGCCCGGCGAAACCGCGGAGCGCTGGCGCTACCGGGACGGGCGCGGCGAAGTGGGATTCATCTCGTCGGTGACGCAGGCCTTCTGTGGCGACTGCAACCGGGCCCGGCTGTCCACCGAAGGGCAGCTCTACCTCTGCCTGTTCGCCCAGCAGGGCCACGACCTGCGCAGCCTGCTGCGAACCGCGCATCCGTCCGGCCGGCCTTACAGCGATGAGGAAATCGCTGCTGCCGTCGGACTGATCTGGCAGGACCGTGACGACCGCTATTCGCAGCAGCGCGCCAGCCAGCCCGAGAGCACCGGCGCGTCCGGCCGGCGCATCGAGATGAGCTACATCGGCGGCTGAGGTTCAGCGCGCCAGCAGGCAGACGGCACGCGCCTCGATCGATTCGCCCCGCCCCACCGGCCCCAACCGCTCGGCCGTCTTGGCCTTGACGTTGACGCAGTCCACGCCAATCTCCAGCGCCAGCGCGATCGCCTCGCGCATGGCCGGGATGTGCGGCGCCATCTTGGGCGCCTGGGCGACGATGGTGCTGTCCACGTTGACGATGGACCAGCCCTCGGCCCGCACACGCCGCGCGGCTTCGGCAAGCAGGCGCCGCGAATCCGCCCCCTTGAACTCGGCCGCGGTGTCGGGGAAATGCCGGCCGATGTCACCCAGCCCGGCCGCGCCGAACAGCGCGTCGGTGATGGCGTGCAGCAGCGCGTCGGCGTCCGAATGCCCGAGCAGCCCGAGCCCATGGGGAATCGTCACCCCGCCCAGCACCAGCGGACGGCCGGCGACCAGCGCATGGGTGTCCCAGCCCTCGCCGATCCGCAAGGCCGCCGCGTTCATGCCGAAACCACAGACCCGGTGCCGTAGCTGGGCTTGTCCTTGTCGATCGCCGGGTGCATGTCGTCCATCCACAGCACGTGGTCGGCGTAGCACTGCAGGTCGGTCGACAGATTGGACATGGCGCCGTGCAGCCAGAACTCCTTGTGCAGTTCGGACTTGATGTAGGTGATCGCGTCCTCGAAGTCTCCGTCACCCGCCGACAGGATCAGGCGGTCGTACACGCCTTGCGCGGCCAGCTTGATGATCAGCGTGGCGATGCCCACGTCCACGCCCTTCTGCACCGAGCGGTGGAAGGGATGCGCGCAGCTCGGGCAGGTGGTGTTCAGGTCCTTGATCGTGTAGAGCTGGACGCGCATCTTCGGGCCGCGCGGCGGGGCCGACTTGAGCCAGCTGTGGAAGGCGTTCTGGCTCTCGGTGGCGGCGTCCGGCGTCGAGTTGAGGTAATACGCCTCGTAGATCGGCCCACCGTTGAGGCGGGTCATCTCGGCCTTGAGCTTGAGGTAGTCAAAGGGGCGGTTGCGGCCATAGTTGAACAGGTAGGCCCCGTCCACGATCCATACAGTTTTCATGGTGTTGTAGTCCGGAAATAAGAAGAAGTCAGGTGAGACGAAGAAGTCAAGCCAGGAAGATACGTTCTCTGCGACATCCCGCAGTCAGGGGGAGCCATTTAAGCCTCTCATCAGCCGCTCGGCGAGGACAAAGTCCTCGGGCCAGGTGACTTTCAGATTGGTGAGATCCCCAAGTATCAGTTTCGGAGCATGTCCGAGCGCTTCGATGGCGCTGGACTCGTCCGTGACCGCCTCCCCTGCGAAGCGCAATGCAGGCAGGAGCAGACCGGCACGGAACATCTGGGGCGTCTGCGCGGCCCACTTGCCGGTGCGGTCGACCGTCGACGACACCCGCCCTCCCTCGGCCTGCTTGAGCGTGTCGGCCAGCGGCAGTGCCAGCAGACCGCCCACTTCGTCGTCCAGACAGGCATCGATCAGGCGATCGACCCAGGCTGGCTGCAACAGGCATCGGGCAGCATCATGCACCAGAACCCAGTCGTGCGGCTGAACTCCCCGGGCCTGCAGTTCGAGCAGCCCGCCGGCCACGCTCTCCGCGCGCGTGGCACCACCGCAGTGCGCCACCCAGGCCCGCTCGCCGACATGGTCCGGCGCGGCGGCCTCGAACTGCCCGTCCCCCGGCGACAGCACGACCAGCGTGGCCTCGATGCGCGCGACCTGTGCCAGCGCCGCCAGCGTGTGCGCCACCATGGACCGACCGGCGACGGTCTGGTATTGCTTGGGGCCTCCAGCGCCGGCGCGCAGGCCGACGCCCGCACAAGGGACCAGGGCAAAACAACGGGGAAGGGTTCCGATCTGCATGCCCCGGATTGTCGCCGCTGGCGGGCCGCGGCCTAGAATCGCCGCCGACTTCGCGGCCTGACCGAACCCACCCATGCAGCTTCCCAAGATCGCCCCCGGCAACCGTTTCACCGTGCCCCGCCCGCTCGGATCGGCCGACGCGCTGCTGCTCGCCCGGTTCGCGCAACAGCACAAGGCGGCGGGACACGTGCTGGGCGTGGTCACCGCCGAGCCGGCCGATGTGCAGCGCCTGCCGGACGAACTGGCCTTCTTCGCGCCCGAGCTGCGCGTGGCCGTGTTCCCGGACTGGGAGACCCTGCCCTACGACACCTTCAGCCCGCACCAGGACCTGATCTCCGAGCGGCTGGCCACGCTCTGGCGCATCCGCTCGGGCGAGGTCGATGTCGTGCTGCTGCCGGCAACCACCGCGCTGACGCGGCTCGCACCGCCGTCCTTCATGGCCGGCTACACCTTCCATTTCAAGCAGAAGCAGAAGCTCGACGAAGCGAAGCTGAAGGCCCAGCTCACCCTCGCCGGCTACCAGCACGTCAGCCAGGTCGTCTCGCACGGCGAATACGCCGTGCGCGGCGGGCTGATCGACCTGTTCCCGATGGGCTCGCTGGTGCCCTTCCGGGTCGACCTGTTCGACAACGAGGTCGACTCGATCCGCGTCTTCGACCCCGACAGCCAGCGCAGCCTCTACCCCGTGCCCGAAGTGCGGCTGCTGCCCGGCCGCGAGTTTCCGATGGACGAGCGCGCCCGCCAGGATTTCCGGGCCCGCTGGCGCGAGCGCATGGAGGGCGATCCGAGCAAGGCGCGCCTCTACAAGGACATCGCCCAGGGCATCGTCGGCGGCGGCATCGAGTACTTCCTGCCGCTGTTCTTCGACGAGACGGCCAGCATCTTCGACTACCTCGGCCCGAACGCCGTGCTCGCGCTGCACGGCGAGGTCAACGAGGCACTGGAGCGCTTCTGGACCGAAACGCGCGAGCGCCACCGCTTCCTGCAGCACGACCCCGAGCGGCCCATCCTGCCGCCGGAAGACCTGTACCTGAAGCTGGACGAGTTCTTCACCCGCTGCAATGACCACGCCCAGCTCTCGATCCGCGGCAGCGAGGCCGTGGACTGGGCGCGGCCGCTGCCCGATCTGGCCATCGAGCGCGGCGGTCAGGACCCGCTGCGCAAGCTGGAGGAACACCTCGCCCGCACCGCGCGCAGCCAAGGAGAGACCCGCTCGCCGACCCGCGTGCTGATCGTCGCCGAAAGCGCCGGCCGCCGTGAAAGCATGCTGGAGCTGCTGCGCGACCACCGGCTGGAGCCGCCCTCGGTCGACACGCTGGCCGCCTTCCTCGCCAGCGAGCACCGCTACGCGATCACCACCTCGCCGCTGGCGGCCGGCTTCTTCTGGACCGAGTCGCACGTCCAGTTCGTCACCGAGACCGAGCTGTTCGACAGCGCGCCCACCAACCGCCGCCGCCGCCGGCAAGAAGCCACCAGCGACGTCGAGGCGCTGATCAAGGACCTGTCCGAGCTGAAGGTCGGCGACCCGGTGGTGCACGCCAACCACGGCATCGGCCGCTACCAGGGCCTGATCGGCATCGACCTCGGCGAAGGCCCGACCGAGTTCCTGCACCTCGAATACGCCGACAAGGCGACGCTTTACGTCCCCGTGTCGCAGCTGCACCTGATCAGCCGCTACACCGGCGTCAGCGCGGACGAGGCACCGCTGCACCGCCTCGGCTCCGGCCAGTGGGAGAAGGCCAAGCGCAAGGCTGCCGAGCAGGTGCGCGACGCTGCGGCCGAGCTGCTCAACCTCTACGCCCGCCGCGCCGCGCGCGAAGGCCACCCCTTCCGCTACTCGGCGCAGGACTACGAGGCCTTCGCCGCCAGCTTCGGCTTCGAGGAGACCGCGGACCAGAACGCCGCGATCCACGCCGTCATCCAGGACATGATCAGCCCGCGCCCGATGGACCGGCTGGTCTGCGGCGACGTGGGCTTCGGCAAGACCGAGGTGGCGCTGCGGGCGGCGTTTGTCGCGGTCACGGGCGGCAAGCAGGTCGCGCTGCTGGCCCCGACCACGCTGCTGGCCGAGCAGCACCACCAGACGCTGGTCGACCGCTTCGCGCAGTGGCCGGTGAAGGTCGCCGAGATGAGCCGCTTTCGCTCGCCCAAGGAGGTCAAGGCGGCGATGGAAGGGCTGGCCAACGGCACCGTGGACATCGTGGTCGGCACGCACAAGCTGCTCAGCCCGGACACCAAGTTCAAGAACCTGGGCCTGCTCATCATCGACGAGGAACACCGCTTCGGTGTGCGCCACAAGGAGCAGATGAAGGCGATGCGGGCGGAGGTCGACGTGCTCACGCTGACCGCGACGCCGATCCCGCGCACGCTGGGCATGGCGCTCGAAGGCCTGCGCGACCTGTCGGTGATCGCCACCGCGCCGCAGCGCCGGCTGGCGATCAAGACGTTTGTCCGCAACGAGAGCAAGGGGGTGATCCGCGAGGCCGTGCTGCGCGAGCTGCAGCGCGGCGGGCAGGTCTACTTCCTGCACAACGAGGTCGACACGATCGAGAACCGCCGCCAGTCGCTGCAGGAGCTGATCCCCGAGGCCCGCATCGGTGTCGCCCACGGCCAGATGCCCGAACGCGAGCTGGAGCGGGTGATGCGCGACTTCGTGGCCCAGCGCCACAACGTGCTGCTGTGCTCGACCATCATCGAGACCGGCATCGACGTGCCGACCGCCAACACCATCCTCATGGCGCGCGCGGACAAGTTCGGCCTGGCCCAGCTGCACCAACTGCGCGGGCGCGTCGGCCGCAGCCACCACCAGGCCTATGCCTACCTGCTGGTGCCCGACATCGAGGGTTTGACCAAGCAGGCCCAGCAGCGGCTGGACGCGATCCAGAGCATGGAAGAACTCGGCTCCGGCTTCTACCTCGCGATGCACGACCTGGAGATCCGCGGCGCCGGCGAGGTGCTGGGCGACCACCAGAGCGGCAACATGATGGAGGTGGGTTTCCAGCTCTACAACGAGATGCTGTCGGAAGCGGTGCGCGCCCTCAAGGCGGGCAAGGAGCCGGACCTGCTCTCGCCCACCGGCTTCTTTGGCGCCACCACCGACGTCAACCTGCACGCGCCGGCGCTGCTGCCCGACGCCTATTGCCCGGACGTGCAGGTGCGCTTGAACCTCTACAAGCGCCTGGCCACCGCGGACAAGGCGGACAAGATCGACACGATGCTGGAGGAGTGTGTCGACCGCTTCGGCAAGCTGCCGGCGCAGGCGCAGGCGCTGTTCGACCTGCACCGGCTGCGCGTGCAGGCCAAGCCCTACGGCGTGACCAAGATCGATGCAGGCCCGGCGGTGATCAATATCCACTTCCGCCCGAATCCGCCGATCGACCCGATGCGCATCATCGAGCTGGTGCAGAAGAACCGGAACGTGAAGCTCGCCGGCAACGACAAGCTGCGCATCGAGCGGGCGTATCCGGATGCCAAGGACCGGGCGCAGTACGTGCGCGACGTGCTGCGGGCGCTGGGCACGCCGCAGACCCCGTGAGCGACCGGGCAAGCGACCGGGTAGGATCTCGGGTTCTCCAGAACCAACCTGCCGTCTGTGACCGCTGCGATGTCTGCTTCCCCCCGTGAACTTGCCCCCGGCCTGGTGATCCAGGGTTTCGAGCCCCCGCTGCGCCTGAGCGACTTCAAGCTCATCGCCTTCGACATGGACTCGACGCTGATCAACATCGAGTGTGTCGACGAGATCGCCGACGCCGCCGGGCGCAAGGCCGAGGTGGCCGCCATCACCGCCGCCGCGATGCGCGGCGAGATCACCGACTACAAGGACAGCCTGCGCCGCCGCGTGGCCCTGCTGAAGGGCGTGCCAGCCAGCGCGCTGGAGGCCGTCTACACGCAGCGCCTGCAGCTCAATCCGGGCGCCGAAGCGCTGGTCCAGGCCTGCCGCGCTGCGGGGCTGAAGACGCTGCTGGTCTCGGGTGGATTCACCTTCTTCGCGGACCGCGTGGCCGCCCGCCTGCAGCTCGACGAGGCCCGCAGCAACCTGCTGGAGATCGTCGACGGCCAGCTGACCGGCCGCATGGTCGACCAGCCCTGGGGCGACATCTGCGACGGCGAGGAAAAGCGCCGCACGCTGCTGGCCACCTGCGCGCGCATGGGCATCGCCCCGTCGCAGGCCATCGCCATGGGCGACGGTGCCAACGACCTGCCGATGATGGGCGTCGCAGGCCTGTCCGTGGCACACCATGCCAAACCCGCCGTGCGCGCCCAGGCCATGGTCGCCATCGACGACGGCGGGCTGGACCGCCTGCTCGACGTCTTCAGGGACCGCTGAGCACCATCTGGGTCCGGATCTCGTCGCTCCAGTCCTCGAAATCGTCCTCGCTCATGCCCAGCGCCGCCAGCGCCTGGGCGCCGCCACGCTGCCACTCGCCGTGGCGGTTGCGGCCGCGGTGGAGCTGGATCATGCGCTCGGCCACCAGCGCCAGCGCGATCAGCAGGCTGGACGGCCGGCGACGGTGTTCCACGCCCAGCACGCGGTAGTCGTGGTGCAGGCAGACCGCCTCGACGATCTCCTCGCCGACGCCCCAGGTCCGGGCCAGCGCCGCACCGACGACCGCATGGTCGGTGCCATGCCGCCCACGCTCGACCTCGGTGAACGGCCGGAAGCCGAGATTGGCCTCCGCCAGCGTGGCGCGGTAGCTGGGTGATTCGAAGCGCTGCAGCAGCACGGGAATCCCGACGTCGCAGAACAGCCCGAAGGTCTGCGCCACGTCCGGCGCGACCTCGCCGTGCCGGCGCGCCAGCCAGGCCATCGCCACGCTGCGCCGGTGCGCGACGTCCCAGAAGCGCTCCAGCGACGGCCCGTGCGCGGGCAGCACCTCGCGCAGGGCCAGCGCACTGAGCAGCGCGGTACAGCGCACGGGCCCGAGCCGCTCGAAGGCCTGGGCCAGCGTGCCGCGACCGCGCCCGCGGCCGAGCCAGGGGGCGTAGGCCGCCTTCAGCAGCGCGGCGGAAACGGCCACGTCCGTCATGGCGATGCGGGCGAGTTCCTCGCTGCGGGGCGGCGTGCGCGCCAGTTCGGCGCGCAGGCGCAGCAGCATGTCAGGACACGGCGGAATGCCGATGTCGGCGACCAGCGCCGACAGCATCAGTGCATCGGGCAGGGCCGACGCCACCGAGGGCGCGAGGAGGTCAGACGGGACGGAGAGCACATGCATAGCCACTTTTCGGCGCCCATGCCACCGCCCTGTATGCACGGTTCCGCTTGGCCGTGATGAACCGCACGACCTGAATCCATGATCTCGGAATGCAAACGCCGGGATTTCGTGCAGATCCGGGCCGATTCAGGCCGATTCGATGGGCTTCAGCGCGCGGCGGGCAGCACGACGATGCCGTCCGCGTCGGCCACCAGCCAGTCGCCGGGCCGCACGGTCACGCCCTGGATCTGCACGGCCACATCGACCAGACCGGCCTGGCGGCGGTCGGTCGGCAGCGGCATGGGGGCCAGCGCGAACAGGCCCACGTCGCTGGCGGCCAGTTCCGCCAGATCGCGCACGCAGCCATCCACCACGACACCGGCCCAGCCATTGCGCGCCGCCGCGGCCGCGATGTTGCCGCCGATGAGCGCCCGGCGCAGCGAGCCAGCGCCGTCGACCACCAGCACGCGGCCGTGGCCGGGGCCTTCCAGCGCCGCCTTGACGGAGGTGTTGTCCTCGAAACACTTCACGGTGGTCACCGGGCCGGCGAAGGCCGCGCGGCCGCCGAACGAGCGGAACACCGGCGGCAGCACACGGAAGGCGCCGCTGGTGTCGGACTTGTGCAGGTCGCAGAGGTCGCAGGTCGAGGTGAGCGTGGTGGGAGCAGGTGCAGTCATGGTTCAGGGAGATGAAGGACGCAGCGGCGCCGCATCCAGATGGGACAGGAAGGTGGAGGCGCGCTGGAAGCCGATGACGCGGTGCGCCGGCAGCTCGCGCCCCGCCGTGTCGAACAGCAGGATGGCGGGCGGACCGAACAACTCGTAGCGGCGCATCAGGGCCTTGTCGTCGGCGTTGTTGGCGGTCACGTCGACCTGCAGCAGCAGCATCCCGGCCAGGCGGGCCTTGACGGCCGGGTCGGTGAAGGTGAAGCGCTCCATCTCCTTGCAGGAGACACACCAGTCGGCATAGAAGTCGAACAGCACCGGGCGCCCGGCCGTGCGCACCGCCTCGTCCAGCTCGGCCATGGTGCGGACGCGGCGGAACACCACGCCATCGCCTGGCGTCTGGTGGGTGGCGGCACCGGCGGCGTCCGTCGTCGATTCAGCCCCGAAGGGCAGCACCGGCCAGACCATCCACGCCGCCACCGCCAGCAGCAGCACGCCGAAGCCGCGCTTGACCCACTCCATCCACGCACCCGCCTTGGGCAGCAGGGAGCCGGCCGACAGCCCCACCAGCATCAGCGGCACGCTCATGCCGCAGGCCATGGAAAACAGCGCCACGCCGCCCAGCACCACGTCCCGCGTCTGGCTGATGTAGACCAGCGCACCCGCCAGCGGCGCCGCCACGCACGGCCCGACGATCAGCGCCGACACCCCGCCCATCACGAACACGCCGCCGAGGCGCCCACCCTCGACTTGGCTGCTGGCCAGGTGCAGGTGGGTCTGCCACGAGGCCGGGATGTGGAGTTCATAGAAACCGAACATCGACAGCGACAGCGCCACCAGCAGCAGCGCGAACGCGCCCAGCACCCAGGGCGTCTGCAGCGCGGCGGCCAGCCCTTCGCCGGCCAGCCCCGCTGTCACCCCCATGGCGGTGTAGACCAGCGCCATGCCGAGCGCGTAGGCCGCCGACAGCATCAGCCCGCGCCGGCGCGACGCGGTGCCGTCCTGCCCCAGGATGATCGACGACAGGATGGGCACCATCGGCAGCACGCAGGGCGTGAACGACAGCAGCAGGCCCGCCAGCGCAAACACCCCCGCCACCGCCCACAGATTGCCCGAGCGCAGCACGGTACCGAAGCGGTCGAACACGCTGCTCTCGGCATCCGGTGTCGCTGTGAAGAACGGAACCGAATCGCCCGCCGCGGGGGCATCGGCCGCCAGGACACGCACGTCCCGCAAGACACCGGCCTCGTAGCGCACCTGCAACTGGTGGACCTGCGGCGGATAGCACAGGCCCTTGTCGGCGCAACCCTGGTGCGTCACCTTGACCAGGAACTGCGTGGGCGCGGACTGCACGGCCAGCGGCACCTCCAGCGCGTCGTGGTAGACCTCGACGTCCTTCTGGAAGGTTTCGTCGAACTTGACCACCCCGGCCGGATAGACCGGCGGCGCCAGCACGACGCCCGGCCCGACCGGCAGCACCTCGAAGCGCTCGCGGTACAGGTAGTAGCCGGGCGCGACGTCGAAGCGCAAGGACAGCGTGCGCGCATCGGCCACGCGCGCGCTGAGCGGAAAGGCCTGGTCCGGCGGCAGGAACTCTTCCGCCGCCCGCACCGGACCCGTGGCCACCAGCCACACCAGCACCGCAACGAAGCACCGCCACACCAGACGCCGGGCCTCGGAACCAGAGAAACTGTTCATCTTCATCGGATTAGCCTAACCGACCGGGAGTGTGCCCTGTCGGGACCCGGAATTCGGAGGGTCAGATCAAGAACCGGGCAACCCGGATCAGGGGGCGGCCAGGCCCTGTCCGCAGGGCTGCCACCGACCGGAGGTCACAGGCCTTCACATGCCCTCACACTCCGGCGATGCGCTGGCGTGCATTTTCTTCGAAACAATCAGAAAATCCCGCATTTCCAGATTTCAGATTAGTCAATGACCCTGATGACGGAATGCGCCTATTCCATGCAGTTTCCCTCAAACTCAGCCCGCAGCCAGCTTCAGCGACTAAAGTAGCGATGCTCCCACCCCTTTCCCCGGACTGCTCCGTCACGCGATGAACATGCTCAAGAGCCTCTTCGGCGATCTGACCCCCATTCGGGAGACCCTGTCCCGCGCGGGCGGCAAGGACGCGTCCGCCGATGTCGAGATGCCCGAGTTCGCCTCCACCGCCGTGATGGCCGACGAGAACGAACAGGCCGAAGCGGCGGTGGAAACCGACGCGCGCCACCACGACGACCTGCTGGTCAGCGGCTCGCCCGGGCAGGCCATGCGCGCCCATTTCGCCGGCAGCCGCAGGGACACCTTCGTCCGCCAGAAGCTCATCACGATGTGCGACCCCTCGCACATGTGGGCCGCCTCGGTCATCCGCGCGCTGGCCGATGCCAGCGGCCAGCCGATCGAGCGGCTGAGCCTGCGCGACCAGGCCAGCCTGAACCTGCTGGCGACCATCGAACGCACCACCCTGCCCCGGCGCACCGACGACACGCTGAAGATCTACCACGCCGACATCCAGGCCGAAGGGGGCGACGCGGCCGAGGTGCAGATGGCGCTGATGGAGCGCTCGGACCTGTCGGTGGTGATCATCGGCCCGATGGCGCCCTCCGCGATCGACGACATGCTGGCCGATCTGCACAGCGCCACGCTGAGCCTGCACTGGCAGTGCCGCAACCTGCTGTTCATGCTGCCGGTCGGTGCCAACTGGATGGTGCAGAAGATCGAGCGCATGGACTGGCCGGCGCAGGTCCGCATCGAGACGATGTGCGAGCCGCTGACCAGCGCCAGCGCGGTGTGGAACCGCATGCTGGCCTACTGGCAGCGCCTGCGGTCGGAACAGGTTGCTGCGCCTGCCGCACCGGTGGTGCCGGCCGCACCCGCGCCCGGCAGCGCGCCGATGCCGCTGTCGGAAGCCGGCAACCCCCACCCGGCCATGCCGCCCGCGCGCCAGGCGACGCTGTTCGTCGCCCCACCCGAGACCCCGGACGCAGACCACGCCGCAGAGGCCCCGGCAGCAGACTCCGGCCGTGCCCCCGTGAACCCGCGGCGTGCGCTCGCCGTGCTGGACGAACTCACGGTGCTGGACGGCCTGATCTTCGTCGCGCTGGTCGAGGGCAGCACCGGACTCGTCAAGGCCAGCCCCGCGCGCGGCCCCGACATCGACCGCGCCGCACTGGCCGCCGCCGAAATCTGGAAAACCCACCGCCGCACGCTGCGCCAGTTGGGACATTCCCGTCCCGGCGACCCGCTGGAAGAAATACTGGTCACGGCGGGAAGCCGATACCATATTCTCCGAACGCTGCGCGCCCATCCGGACCTGTTCATCCTGGCCGTGCTGGACAAGCTGCGCAGCAATCTGGCGATGACGCGCTACCGCATCATGGAGGCACAGCAGGTGCTGATGTGAAACGTCACAACCCTCGACACCATGCTCAGCCTGAAATTCAAGCGCACTGCCCCTTCGACCGACACGGCCCCGCCCAAGGAAGACCCCCGGAGTGCTGCCTGGGCCGGCCCCAGCAGCCTGCCCGCCGATCCACCCACCACCGTTCCGGTCAGCACCCGCGAACTGCGCACCCGGGCTGAAACGCCGAGCGCACCGCCCGTGCAGACGCTGTTCTCGCGCGATTCGGTGCAGCCGCAGCAGACGGTGGCCGTGTGGGACCCCTCCGGCAGCTGGCCGGGCTTCTCGATCGCCCAGCTCGCCCTGGCCGCCCACGGCCGCATCAGCGAGATCTCGCTGATGCAGGAACAGGGCACGGAGCCAGTGGCACTGTTGCGCAGCACCGTGCTGCCGACGCCGTCCGGCCAGGCCCTCGGCGTGATCGAGGT
This sequence comes from uncultured Sphaerotilus sp., assembly GCF_963924895.1. Taxonomy (NCBI): domain Bacteria; kingdom Pseudomonadati; phylum Pseudomonadota; class Betaproteobacteria; order Burkholderiales; family Sphaerotilaceae; genus Sphaerotilus; species uncultured Sphaerotilus sp. Next base: position 55,384 of record NZ_CAWURG010000038.1, on the reverse strand, counting down.
CGAAGCCTCCTTCGCCGACAACCGCAGCCTCAGCGTCGCGCTGACGCTGCTGGAGCAGGCGGACCGGGCCGTGATCCTCGCCGGCGCCAACGGGGACAAGGACCTGATCCGGCGCATCAACGACTTCGTGCGGGCGGACGCCTGGCGCGGCGCCTCGCTGCTGCTGGTGTCGCCCGCGGACAAGCCCAGCCGCGCCGACCGCCTGCGCCGCGCCACCTGGCCGCGCGGCATGAAGATGCACGTGCTGGAGCTGTTCTCGGTGAACGACCCGGGCTGGTCGCAGCAGCTGATCTCGCTGGTGACCGGCTTTGCCAGCGGCGAGCCGACCGTGCCCGGCACCTTCGACGACGGTCCGGCTGAAGAAACGGTGTCCCGGTCGGATCCGGTGCCGGCACCAGCCGCAGCCGCAGCACCGACCGTGGCCGCGCCGGCGAAGGCAGCGCCCGCGCCGTCGCCCACGGCCGCCCCAGCCCGACCGGCTGCCCCCCAACCCGTCAAGGCCTCGGCGCCAGTCAACCCGCCGCCCCCGGCCGTCTCGCCTGCATTGGCGCCGCTGGTGGTGTCCTCGGCAGTGCCGGACGTGTCCGCGACCGTGATGAACCACGTGCTGCGTGTGCTGTCGATGGGCGTGGGCGTGACGGCGTGTGCCATCGTGGCGGTCGAGGATGCACGCCTGCTGAGCGTGCAGGCCCTGACCGAAGACCAGATGGCCCTGCTCGAAGGCGCGGCGCGGACCGGCAGCGCACTCTGGCGGGCCCACCGGGCGCTCGGCGCCGGGCAGCCGCTGCTGGAGCTGTCCTGGGGCAGTCCGACCCACCACCATCTGGCGCTGCCCGTGCCGCGCCAGCCGGGTCTGCTGATCCTTGCCTGCGTCGAGCGCGAGTTCGGCGATCTGGGGGCGGCGCGCTGGCAGATCGCCGTCGCACGCAACCAGTGGATCTGAACACCCGAGAATCCGTCTCCCTGATCCGCTGCATTACGATCCCGCCATGACCGACGTTCAATTCGACTACACCCAGCAGGACGCCTCCGGCCAGAGCTGCACCGCGCACGCCTGGGCCAAGGTACCCGCTCCGCTCACCCCCAGCCAGCGCACGGCCCTGAAGGACCGCGCCCGCGACCTGCTGAAGCAGCACAACGCGGTGCTCGTCGCCCACTACTACGTGGACGGCGACCTGCAGGATCTGGCGATGGAGACTGGCGGCTGCGTCAGCGACTCGCTGGAGATGGCCCGCTTCGGCCGTGACCACGCGGCGCAGACCCTCATCGTTGCCGGCGTGCGCTTCATGGGCGAAAGCGCCAAGATCCTGTCGCCGCAGAAACGCGTGCTGATGCCGGACCTGGACGCCACCTGCTCGCTCGACCTGGGCTGCCCGCCGGACCAGTTCGCCGCCTTCTGCGACGCCCACCCGGACCGCACCGTCGTCGTCTACGCCAACACCAGCGCCGCCGTGAAGGCCCGCGCCGACTGGATGGTGACGAGTTCCTGCGCCGAGGCCATCGTTCGCCACCTGCACGAACAGGGCAAGAAGATCCTCTGGGCCCCGGACCGCCACCTGGGCAGCTACGTGCAGCGCCAGACCGGCGCCGACATGCTGATGTGGCAGGGCGACTGCATCGTGCACAACGAGTTCAAGGGCGTCGAGCTGGAGCTGCTGCGCCAGGAGCACCCGCAGGCGAAGGTCCTCGTCCACCCCGAGTCGCCGAAGAGCGTGGTCGATCAGGCCGACGTGGTCGGCTCGACGGCGCAGCTGCTCAGGGCCGTGATGACGCTGGACGCGCCCGAGTTCATCGTCGCCACCGACAACGGCATGTTCCACCGCATGCGCCAGTCGGCTCCGACCAAGCTGCTGATCGAAGCGCCCACCGCGGGCAACAGCGCCACCTGCAAGAGCTGCGCGCACTGCCCGTGGATGGCGATGAACGCGCTGCAGGGCGTGATCGACTGTCTGGAGCGCGGCACGGGCGAAGTGCAGGTCGACGAGCCGGTCCGCACCCAGGCCCTCGGCTGCATCGACCGCATGCTGGACTTCGTCAAGGCCAACCCGGCCGCGATCAGCCAGCCCTCGCGGGGCCTCGTGCCGAACATCGGCGCGGCCTGAGTCAAGTTGCGGATGCGCATGCCGACATCCTCGGCATGAGCATCGATTTCACTTCCGTCCACAACCACTACGAACGGCCGGTGTTCGACACGGTGGTTCGTCTGGCCCCCGGCTACCCTTACCTCGATGCGGAGGCGCTGCCCGATGTGGCCTGCGTCGCGCTCAACCGGCTGGGGGCGCGCTACATCCGCCACTCGGTCGATCTGACCTTCTACCTGACGGAGAAGGAACGCTTGGCGATGGACGAGACCATCAGCGACGCCGTCACCTTCGCCTTCGAGTTCGTGCAGGCCCGCATGGCGATGCGGGCCCGCCGCTGAGCGGCAGCGTTCCGAGCAGGTGGATCAGCCGCACAGCCCGGTCGGCGGCGGTCCACCGGCCAGCCGGCGACCGGATTTCGCCACCCCGCGCTGGCTGCGCGCCGGGCGCACCAGCACCGTCGGAAAGCTCACCGGCAGCGTGGTCGGGAAATCGCGGCTGTAGTGCAGCCCGCGGCTTTCGTGGCGCATCAAGGCAGAGCGCACGATCAGGTCCGCGCACTCCACCAGATTGCGCAGCTCCAGCAGATCCCGGTTGACGCGGAAATTGGCGTAGTAGTCGTCGATCTCGTCGCGCAGCAGCTGGATGCGGTGCAGCGCCCGCTCCAGGCGCTTCGTGGTGCGCACGATGCCGACGTAGTTCCACATCAGCAGCCGCAGCTCGTCCCAGTTGTGCGAGATCACGACCTGCTCGTCGGCGTTTTCGACCTGGCTTTCGTCCCACAGCGGCAGGGCCGGGTGCTCCGACTCCACCGCCGTCATGATCGACTCGGCGCAGCTGCGGCCCAGCACCACACACTCCAGCAGCGAGTTGCTGGCGAGCCGGTTGGCGCCGTGCAGACCGGTGTAGGTCGTTTCGCCCACCGCGTAGAGCCCCGGCAGGTCGGTCTGGCCGTGCAGGTCGGTGACGACGCCGCCGCAGGTGTAGTGCGCCGCCGGCACGACCGGGATCGGCTGCTGGGCGATGTCGATGCCGAGCTTCAGGCAGCGGGCGTGGATGGTCGGGAAGTGTTCCTTCAGGAAGGTCTCGCCCAGGTGGGTCGCATCCAGCCAGACGTGGTCCACGCCGAGGCGCTTCATCTCGAAGTCGATGGCGCGGGCCACCACGTCGCGCGGCGCGAGTTCGGCGCGCTCGTCGTGCGCCAGCATGAAGCGGGTGCCGTCCGGCAGACGCAGGAAGGCGCCCTCGCCGCGCAGCGCTTCGGTGATGAGGAAGCTGCGGTCCTGCGGGTGGTAGAGGCAGGTCGGGTGGAACTGGATGAACTCCATGTTGCCCACCCGGCAGCCGGCGCGCCAGGCCATCGCGATGCCGTCGCCGGTGGCGGTGTCGGGGTTGCTGGTGTAGCGGTAGACCTTGCCGACGCCGCCGCTGGCCAGCACGACCGCGCTGGTGGCGATGGTCTCGATGCGCTGGCTCTCGATGTCGAGCACGTAGACGCCGTAGCAGCGCGGCGCGGCGTCCAGCCGCAGGTGGCGCGGGGTGATGACGTCCACCGCCATCGCCTGCTCGCGCAGCTCGATGTTCGGGTGGCGCTTCACCTCGGCGAGCAGGGCCTGGTGGATGGCGTAGCCGGTGGCGTCGGCCGCGTGCGCGATGCGGCGCACGGCGTGGCCCCCCTCGCGCGTCAGGTGCAGGCCGAGCGGGCCGTCCGGATCGGGCGAAAACGCCACCCCCTGGTCGACCAGCCAGCCCACCGCATCCGCGCTGCGCTCGGCGATGAAGCGGGCGGTGTGTTCGTCCACCAGTCCGGCGCCGGCTTCCTGCGTGTCGCGCACATGGCTGTCGATGCTGTCGTCGCGGCCGAGCACGCCGACGATGCCGCCCTGGGCCCAGGCGGTGGCCGCCTCGCCGAGTTGCCGCTTGGCCAGCACGATGACCCGCCGCTCGGCCGCGAGGTGCAGCGCCACGGTCAAGCCAGCCAGTCCGGCCCCCACGATCACGACAGGCAAAGTTTCCATTTCAGGTTCCGAGAGCGGTGAGGTAGGGGACACGGTAGACGACATGCCGGCGCACGATGTGAAATCAAGATGCGGATGATAGGATGCCCGCGCCCTTTTCGTTCTGGAGACCACGGCATGCACCCACCCGCCGACGGATCCGACCCCGCTGTCGACGCCCCAGCCACCCAGATCCAGCGCAGCTTCGACGACCGATTGGACAACGCTGTCGACATCGGCCGGCCGGTTGGCAACCACACCCGCGAGCTGTTCGTGTCCTGCGAACCCGGCGAGGCGCTGCAGCAGCAATTCGAGTATCTGCGCCCGAGCTACATCGCGCTGCACGATGTCGCCAGCCGCGGCGCGCGCCGCCTGCTGCACGCCATCGCGTCCGCGGCGGGCCGGCCGGTGGAGCGCCTCAGCATCCGCCGCCAGAGCTACGGCACGGTGCTCGCCAGCATCGACTACGTCGACTGTCCGGCCAGCCGTGGCCAACTGGTGCGGCTCTACAGCACCGACGTCGAGGCCGACACCGTGACCCGCACCGCCATCGCCCGCGTGCTGGGCGCGCAGGCGACGATGGCCGTCATCCTGATCGGCGATGTGCCGCCGCACGCGCTGAGCGACGCGCTCCAGCCTTTGCGCGACGCGATGTTCCGCCCGGACTGGCAGTGCGCCCACCTGCAGTTCATGCCGCTGGCCGCCACCAGCCACGCGGCGCTGGCCGGGCTCGTCGCCGCACTGGGTCCCGGCAGCGGCGTGGTCTGCCAGATCGCGCCGCGGGTCAGCCGCCCGGCCGAGGCCTGGACCTTCCTGAGCGAGTCGTGGAACCGGGTGCAGACCGCCCTGCATCCGGACGGGAGCGGGCCGCTGCTCAGCGTGCTGGCCGCCGGCCGGGACACGATGCAGGCCATGCCCGATCTGGCCACCACGCCGGCCACGCTGGCGTCCAGAACGCAGCCGATCGAGCGCTTCGTGCTCGAAGCGCATGCGCTGCCGGGTGTGCAGAGTGCGTGCGTGTTCGATGTCGCCACCAGCCGCGTGATCGCCCACGCCGGCGCGGCCTTCCAGCCCAGTGACCTGGCACGCCGCGGCTCGCTGCTGCTGGCCGCCGGCACCAGCACCCGCCGGCAGCTGCACCTCGTCGGGCAGGCCGACGAGGTGCTGGTGATGGGGGGCAACGAGGCGCTCGGGGTGCGGGCGCTGCAGTCCCAGCCGGGACTGGCGCTGCACATCGTCTACGGCCCTTCGCTGACCAGCTGGACCCAGCTGCGCCCGCGCCTGATGGCGATGGACGCCGCGTTGCCGAGGGCGCCGGTGCTCTGAACACCGGGCCCGCGGCACCGGTGCTTCAGTGCACCGTGCGGCCGAAGGTGAATTCGCCCGCCGCGTTGATCCCGACCGGGATCACGTCGCGCGGTGCGAAGCGCCCTTCCAGGATCAGCCGCGCCACCGGGTTCTCGATGCGCTGCTGGATCGCCCGCTTCAGCGGCCGCGCCCCGAACACCGGGTCGAAGCCGACCTTGGCGATTTCCTTCAGCGCCTCGGGCGTGACCTCCAGCACCATCTCCATCTTCGCCAGACGCCCCTCCAGCCCCTTGAGCTGGATCGCGGCGATGGACTCGATGTTCTTCTGGTCCAGCGCGTGGAACACGACGGTCTCGTCGATCCGGTTCAGGAACTCGGGCCGGAAATGCGCCTTCACCTCGCCCCAGACCGCCTCGCGGATGTCCTCGGTGGGCTGACCGGCCATGGCCATGATCAGGTGCGAGCCGAGGTTGCTGGTCATCACGATCACGGTGTTCTTGAAGTCGATCGTGCGGCCCTGCCCGTCCGTCAGGCGGCCATCGTCCAGCACCTGCAGCAGCACGTTGAACACGTCCGGGTGCGCCTTCTCCACCTCGTCGAGCAGCACGACGCTGTAGGGCTTGCGCCGCACGGCTTCCGTCAGCGTGCCGCCCTCGTCATAGCCCACGTAGCCCGGAGGCGCGCCGATCAGCCGGCTCACCGAGTGCTTCTCCATGAACTCGCTCATGTCGATGCGGATCATGTGGTCTTCGCTGTCGAACAGGAAACCCGCCAGCGCCTTGCACAGCTCGGTCTTGCCCACGCCCGTGGGGCCGAGGAACAGGAACGAGCCCAGCGGCCGGTTCGGATCGGACAGCCCGGCGCGTGAACGGCGGATCGCGTTCGACACGGCGGTGATCGCCTCGTCCTGGCCGACCACGCGCTGGTGCAGCTTGTTCTCCATCTGCAGCAGCTTGTCGCGCTCGCCCTGCATCAGCTTGGACACCGGGATGCCGGTGGCGCGGCTGACGACCTCGGCGATTTCTTCCGCGCCGACCATCGTGCGCAGCAGCTGCGGGCCGCCCTTGCCATCCTTGCCGGCGCGGGTCTTGGATTCTTCCTTGGCCTGCGCTTCGTTCAGGCGCTTCTCCAGCTCGGGCAGCTTGCCGTACTGCAACTCGGCCACGCGGTTGAAGTCGCCCTTGCGCTTCCATTCCTCGATCTGGTGCTTGATGCGGTCGATCTCTTCCTTGACGTGGGCCGAGCCCTGCGCCGTAGCCTTCTCCGCTTTCCAGATCTCTTCCAGATCAGCGTACTCGCGCTCGAGCTTGGCGATCTCTTCCTCGATCAGGCCCATGCGCTTGATGGACGCTTCGTCCTTCTCCTTGCGCACCGCCTCGCGCTCGATCTTGAGCTGGATGATGCGGCGGTCGAGCTTGTCCATCACCTCCGGCTTGGAGTCGATCTCGATCTTGATCTTGGCCGCCGCCTCGTCGATCAGGTCAATGGCCTTGTCGGGCAGGAAGCGGTCGGTGATGTAGCGGTGCGAGAGTTCGGCCGCGGCGACGATGGCCGGGTCGGTGATCTCCACGCCGTGGTGGACCTCGTACTTCTCCTGCAGCCCGCGCAGGATGGCGATGGTGGCCTCCACGGTCGGCTCGGCGACCAGCACCTTCTGGAAGCGGCGTTCCAGCGCGGCGTCCTTCTCGACGTACTTGCGGTACTCGTCCAGCGTGGTCGCGCCGATGCAGTGCAGCTCGCCGCGGGCCAACGCCGGCTTGAGCATGTTGCCGGCGTCCATCGCGCCCTCGGCCTTGCCGGCGCCCACCATCGTGTGCAGTTCGTCGATGAACAGGATGATGCGGCCCTCGTCCTGCGCCACTTCCTTCAGCACCGACTTCAGGCGCTCCTCGAACTCGCCGCGATACTTGGCCCCGGCCAGCAGCCCGGCCATGTCGAGCACCAGCACGCGCTTGTTCTTGAGCGACTCGGGCACCTCGCCATTGACGATGCGCTGCGCCAGCCCTTCGACGATGGCGGTCTTGCCCACGCCCGGCTCGCCGATCAGCACCGGGTTGTTCTTGGTGCGGCGCTGCAGGACCTGGATGGCGCGGCGGATCTCGTCGTCGCGGCCGATCACCGGGTCGAGCTTGCCCTGGCGGGCGCGTTCGGTCAGGTCGAGCGTGTACTTCTTCAGGGCCTCGCGCTGGCCTTCGGCATCGGCGGAGTCGACCGCCTGGCCGCCCCGCACGGCGTCCACCGCCGCCTCCAGCGCCTTGCGCGTCAGGCCGGCGCTGCGCACCGCCTGGGCGAAATCGGATTTCGATTCGGCCAGCGCCAGCAGCACCATTTCGGTGGCGATGTACTGGTCGCCGCGCTTGGTGGATTCCTTCTCGGCCGTCTGCAGCAGGGCCACCAGTTCGCGGCTCGGCTGCAACTCGCCGCCGCCCACCATGGCGATGCGCGTCAGGCTGGATTCGACTGCGTCGTCCAGCGCCTTCAGGTTCACGCCTGCACGCTGCAGCAGCGAGCGGGGGCCGTCTTCCTGTTGCAGCAGCGCCTTGAGCAGGTGGACGGGTTCGATGTAGGGGTGGTCCGCCGCGAGGGCCAGGCTCTGGGCGTCGCCGAGCGCCTGTTGCAGCAGGGTGGTGAGTTTGTCGAGTCGCATGGGGTGTTCCTCCGGTTGAAGAGGATCTGGGGCGGTGAACCCACATTTCAAGGTCCGCCAGCACGGAGTCCCTTGATGAAGATCAGATCGATGGTCCGCGGGCGGACGACTCGGGCCGGGAAACGGGCGGTCAACCGCAAGCTGATCGGCGGAGTGCGCCCGGCCGCCCCTGAGGAAGATCGCGGCCACTGGGTCGATCTGACCGGCTGGGAGTTTTTGCCGTGCACCAAACAAGCTGTTCCTCCACCGCAGTCCTGTTCGGCATCTCGGCGCTGGCCACCACGCCAGCCTGGGCCGCACAGGATCTGGAGGTGAGCGCGATGTCCATCGAGGACCTCATGAACGTCGAGGTCACCACCGTGTCCCGCAAGGCGCAGCGGCTGACCGACACGGCCGCCGCCGCCTTCGTGGTCACCGCCGAAGACCGCACCACGCTGGACATCGATGTCCAGAACCGCTTCGCGCTGACCTCTCGACAGGATCTGGTCTGGGGCCTGGGCTACCGGCACGGTGCCGATTCGATCAGCAGCCAGTCGCTGTCGACCATCCTCCCTGCCAAACAGACCCAGACGCTTTTCAGCGCCTTCGTCCACGACGAGTTCACCGTGGTTCCGGACCGCTGGCGCATCGCCGCTGTCATCCCCGCCGATCCGGCCGGCGGCAGCCCCGCGTTTTCCTCGGAGTCCGTGCTGAGCTGCGAGCTGGGTTACCGCGGGATGATCGGCCTCGGCTCGACCGGCGGCCGGGTCACGTTCGAGATCAACAACGAGGCCGCGCAGGCATCCGCGCTGAAAATCAGCTCGCAGCTGCTGCGGCTGGCCACCTCCGTTCGAGGGCGCACGCCATGAATGCACGCCAGTCCCGCTCGATCGGGCGACGCCTCGGACTGCTGATGGCAGCGAGCACCGGCACGGCCCTGCTGCTGTCCTACGCCGCCTCGGCGTACAGCCAGATCGACCAGTACCAGCGCGACACCCACGCGCAACTGAGCACCCTGGCCGACGTCACCGCGAGCAACAGCGCCGCGGCCCTGGCCTTCGGCGACACCAAGACGGCCAGCGAGACCCTCTCGGCGCTGCACGTGAAGGCCAACATCACCGACGCGCAGATCGTGGCCGGCGACGGCCGGGTGCTGGCCCGCTACACCCGCGCAGACGCGCCCGGTCAGACCTTCGGCCTGATCAACACCCTGGGCCTGAACCGGACCATGGTGCTGCAGCGGCCCATCGTGACGGACGCGGAAGCGATCGGCCAGGTGGAACTCCACGCCGACCTCAGCGAGATGTGGGCGGCCATCGCCCACCAGCTGGCGCAGACGGCCGGCATCTCGCTGCTGGCCTTCGGCGCGTCACTGGTCGTGGCCCGCTGGGCCCGCAAGGACGTGGTGGAGCCAATCGAGCATCTGGCCGCCGCCACGCACCGCATCACGCGCGACCAGGACTACACCGTGCGCGTGGATGGCGGCCGCCAGGACGAGATCGGCACCCTGATCGACGGCTTCAACGAGATGCTGGACCAGATCCGGCAGCGCGAGCTGGCACTGTCCGCCCACCGCGACCACCTGGAACAGGAAGTGGACACGCGCACGGCCGAGTTGCGCATCGCCAAGGAAGCCGCCGAGGCCGCGAGCCAGGCCAAGTCGCAGTTCCTGGCCAACATGAGCCACGAGATCCGCACGCCCATGAATGGCGTGCTGGGCATGATCGAGCTGCTGCTGGAAACTGGCGTCAACCCGACCCAGCAGCGCCTGGCCCAGACCGCGCAGCAGTCCGGCGAATCCCTGCTCGGCATCATCAACGACATCCTCGACTTCTCGAAGATCGAGGCCGGCCGGATGGAGCTGGAGATCCTGCCGTTCAACCTGCGGGCGATGGTCGAGGAAGTGGCCACGCTGCTGGCAGGACGCGCCCACCGCAAGGGGCTGGAGCTGGCCTGCGGGGTGGAGCCGTCGCTGCCGTTGGCCTTCAAGGGCGACGTGGGCCGCATCCGGCAGGTCCTGACCAATCTGGTGGCCAATGCCATCAAGTTCACCCACGAGGGCGAGGTGGTCATCGAGGTGCTGGGCGTGTACAGGGGCCTGGACCGGCCGCACCTGCGCTTCGAGGTGCGCGACACCGGCATCGGCATCGGTGCCACGCAGCAGCAGCGCCTGTTCCAGTCCTTCACGCAGGCCGACGGCTCGATGGCACGCCAGTACGGTGGCACCGGCCTGGGGCTGGCCATTTCCCGGCAGCTCACCGACCTGATGGACGGCCGCATCGGCGTGACCAGCCGCGAGGGCCTGGGCTCGACCTTCTGGTTCGAACTGCCGCTGCAGGACACCCCCTCGCTGGCACCCGTGCCCCATCCGGACGTGCTGGGCCGCAAGATCCTGATCGTCGAGGACAACCCGACGAACCGCACTCTGCTGGAGCACCAGGTCGAGTCCATGGGCATGCGCCGGGCCAGTGCAGGCGACGCGCTCGAAGCCCTGATGCTCCTGAGGGACGCCCAGGCGCACGAGGCCCCCTACGATCTGGCGCTCATCGACATGAAGATGCCCGGTCTCAGCGGGCTGGAACTGGCCCGCGTGGTGCGCGGGGATGCCGAGCTGAAGTCGCTGCCGATGGTGATGCTGACCTCGATGACCTCGTCCAACGAGTTGCAGTCCGCCAAGGACGCGGGCTTCCACGCGACGCTGGACAAGCCGGTGCGGCAGGCGGATCTGCTGGCGGCCATCCGGTCGGCGCTCGGTGCCGATGGCCGTTTCCGCCAGAGGCCGGCACGCACCGGCCATACCGACGAGACCGGCACCGGGGCCTGGGCCGGTCCGCTCGGCGCGCATGTGCTGCTGGCGGAAGACAACCCCATCAACCAGCAGGTCGCCGTGGCGATGCTGCAGGGAATGGGCTGCACGGTGACGCTGGCCCACAACGGGCGCGAGGCCGTCGTGCGGGCCCAGACCGAACCGTTCGACCTGGTCCTGATGGACTGCCAGATGCCGGAGATCGACGGCTTCGAGGCCACCCGCCGCATCCGGGCCGGGGAAGCCGGGGAAGGCAATGCCACGCCAACCCCCATCCTCGCGCTGACCGCCAACGCCCTGCACGGCGACCGGGAGCGCTGCCTGGAGGCAGGCATGTCCGACTACCTGAGCAAGCCCTTCTCGGGCGTCAGCTTGCGGGCCATGCTGCAGAAATGGCTGCCCTCGCCCAAGGCTGCCGCCGCCCAGCCTCCGGCCACGGGAACGGAGCCGTTGCCACCCGGAGCAACCGGGATCACCGCTGCGTCGGACCATGCCCCCACCTTCGATCAGCGGGCGCTGGAAGACGTCCGCGCGCTGGACGAGGACGGCAGCCTGCTGGAGAGCCTGTTGCAGCTGTTCTACGACGACGGCGGCAAACTGCTTCAAGCCATGCGGCAAGCGCATGCACAGGGCGATGTGCCGGGCCTGATCTTCTCGGCGCACAAGCTGGCGTCCAGCAGCGCCACGGTGGGCGCCCGGCGCTTTTCCCTGCAGACCCGGGCCATCGAGAACGCATCCCGGATCAACGGGCAGCTGTGTGACACCCCGACACTCCAGCGCCTGATGGAGGAATTCGAGCTGGCCACCGACGCGCTCGAACGGAACACGGGCATCCCGCGGCAGGCGAAGTCCGCGGTCTGACCCCACCAGCGCAGGGTTGCCCCCACAATCAGGCTCTCAGCGACCGGTTGCCCGGCGACTTGTCCCGGTCCGGCACGCGAAGGAGTTGTGGTGTCGCCCGTGGCAAACCCGTTCATCAGAGCCACCTTGGCTGCGCTGGCCTTCAGCATGGTCGGCCTGGGCGCCGCCCGGGCGCAAGACGCTGCCGCGCTGCGCAGCGCGCACACCAGCCTGCGCGCACGGCTGGCGTCCAGCCCCTTCCAGCGGCCGCTGGTGCTGGAGTCCAGCCTGTCCTCGGGCGACCTGAAAGGCGAGGTCTATGCGGTCATCGAACAGCCGTTCGGCGTGGTCTCCCCGGCACTGCAAGCCGCTGGTCACTGGTGCGATCTGCTGATCCTCCACCTCAATGTCAAGCAATGCCGGACCGCCGGCGAGCCTCCAGGGCAGACCGTGAGCCTGTCCGTGGGCCGCAAGTTCGACCAGCCCCTGAGCGAGGCCTATCTGGTCCGGTTCGCCTACCGCGCCCCGGCCACCAGCAACGACTACCTGCGCGTGCAGATGGCGGCCGACACCGGTCCGCTGGGCACCAGCGACTACCGGCTCGCGCTGGAAGCCGTGCCGCTGGACACCAAGAGCACCTTCCTCCACCTGTCCTACGCCTACTCGTACGGAACGGCGGCACTCATGGCGATGGAGGTTTACCTGGCGTCCATGGGCCGCGACAAGGTCGGTTTCAGCGTGACCGGCAAGGGCAGCGATGGCCGGCCGGTCTACATCCGTGGCGTGCGCGGCGTGGTCGAGCGCAACACCATGCGCTACTACCTCGCGATCGAGAGTTACCTCGGGACCCTGTCACTGCCGCCCGCCGAACAGGAAGAAAAGCGCCTGCGCGACTGGTTTGCCGCCACCGAGCGACACGCCCTGCAACTCCATGAACTGGAGCGCAGCGAGTATCTCGCCATGAAACATCTCGAACTGCAGCGCCAGCACGCCAGTGAGCCGCGCTGAGCGGATATCAACGGGATTCCGCGCGGACGTCGGCGCAGGTGGCCTCCAGCAACGGCAAGGCGTGCCGCCAGCGCAACAGGCCGTGCACCGCGGCGCGCAGCACGAGGCTGTGCAGCATCACCCGCGCGGTCTTCCGTACGGTGGTCGTCATCTCGTGCCTCCTTGGGTGTCGTTTGATTTTGTAACAATTTGACACCTTCACGATGAAGCGGCCCTGAGCCAGCACACCCGGGATTGCGCCAATGAAAAAGGGACCTAGCTTGCGCTAGGTCCCTTTTCGAACCAGAGATTCTGGTGGGCCCTGAGTGACTCGAACACTCGACCTACGGATTAAGAGTCCGCTGCTCTACCAACTGAGCTAAGAGCCCGCAATCTTGAATGCGGTGGTGTGACAGTATCTGGTGGTGGGTCCTGAGTGACTCGAACACTCGACCTACGGATTAAGAGTCCGCTGCTCTACCAACTGAGCTAAGAACCCCACTTGCTCGACGAAAATTTCGTCAAGACCGATACTATAACACGTTTTTGGCGCTTGGTGGGTCGTGCGGGACTCGAACCTGCGACCTACGGATTAAAAGTCCGCTGCTCTACCAACTGAGCTAACGACCCGCCGCCCCGTCTCTTTGCTCCGCGTCGTCGTTACCGATTCTGCATTGCTTGGAGCCGAGCCATAGATTCTAAACCAACACCCACCAGTCTCGTCAAGACCCCCGGACGAGTTCCATCGCCTGTGCAGCAGCGGCCATGCCGAAACTGGCCGTGACCATCACGCTGGAACCATACCCGTGGCAATTCAGGCTGCCGTCGACGGCACAGGCATCCTCCTGCGGCGGCAGACGAACCTCCTCCCGCGAAAATACGCAGCGCACGCCAATGCGCCCCGTGCGCGGAGCACCGTCCTTGCGCAGTTGCTGGCGCAGGCGTGCCAGCAAGGGATCATGGGTGACCTCGGCGAGATCCGCCGCCTCGATGCGTTCCGGCTTCGACTTGCCCCCTGCTGCCCCGGCCATGACCAGTGCCCGCCCCGTGGCAATCGACCAGCGCGCCATCGCGAACTTGGCAGCATTCTGGTCGCAGGCATCGATCACGACGTCCACCTCGATCGGCAGCAGCGCCGGCCAGTTGGCAGGCTCGACGAACTCTTCCACGGCATGCACAGCGCAGCCGGGATGGATGTCCGCCACCCGCTCGCGCAGCGCCAGCACCTTGGCGGCCCCCACGGTAGCCCCCACCGCCTGGACCTGGCGGTTGATGTTGGACTCGGCCACCTGGTCCAGGTCAATCAGCACCAGCGCCGCCACCCCGCAACGCGCCAGCGCCTCCACCGCCCAGGAGCCCACGCCCCCCACGCCCACCACCGCCACCCGCGCCGCGCGCACCCGGCGGTAGCCCTCGTCACCCCAGAGGCGACGCAGGCCACCGAAGCGGCGTTCCAGATCGGCGTCCAGCGCCGGCAGTTCCAACTCGATCGTCGTCGTCATGCAGGACGTTCACTTGATCTGCTTGATGCGTTCACGCCCGGCCTGCGCGGCCTCGGACTGCGGGTAGTTGGCGATCAGCTCTTCCAGCGTCTTGCGCGCGCCCTTCTGGTCCTTGAGTTCGATCTGGCAATTGGCCAGCGCCAGCAAGGCTTCCGATGCGCGGGGATGGTCCGGTGTCGTGGAGACCAGCGTCCGGAAAATGTTCATCGCCTCCTTGACCTCGCCCTTGCCGTAGAGCGCATTGCCGAGCCAGTACTGGACATGGCCGTTGTAGGCGCTCGACGGGAAGCGCTTCTGGAACGCGGCCAGTGCCGTCGCCGCATTGGCGAACTCGCCCTTGCGCAGGATGCCGATGGCCTCGTCGTAGGCCTTCTTCTCGGGCGCGTCGACGACGGCGTCCTTGCCATCGAGCGACACGCGCTGCGGCTCCAGCCGGCGGATGCGGTCGTCCAGGGTCGTCATCGCGTCCTTGTACTTGCGCTGCAGATCGGCCAGCTCGCGGGCGAGGTCCTTGTTGGCCTGTGCCAGCGTTTCGTCCGCGCCACGCAGCTTGGCGATCTCCGTGCGCAGGGTCTCCATCTGCGCGTTGAGATCGAGCAGGCTGCGCTTGAGCACACCGAGCTGCTCGGTCTGATCCGCGATCTGGGCCGCCAGGGTCTTGCGCTCGGTTGCATCGAGTTCCGCCTGCCGCTGCGACTGCTCGAACCGGGTGCGCAGATCGACGACGGCCTTGCGGGCTTCCTCGTCATCGAACAGCCCGGCGCTGGCCGTGACCGGCCAGAGTGCGGACAGGGCCACCACGGCGGCAGCGGCCAGTGCGGACAGTGTCAGGGGCGGAGCGCGGCGCATCTCAACGGTCCTTCAGTTCAGCACGGCGGTTCTTGGCCCACGCGGCTTCATTGCTGCCGGCGACCGCCGGTTTTTCCTTGCCGAAGCTCACGGCTTCGAGCTGCGCGTCCGACACGCCCAGCAGCGTCAGCGACTTCAGCACCGCCTCGGCGCGGCGCTGGCCCAGCGCGAGGTTGTACTCGTGGCCCCCGCGCTCGTCGGTGTGTCCCTCGATCAGGACGCGGCGCTTGCGCTCCGCGCTCAGGCGACGCGCGTTGCTCTCCACCACGCCGCGGAACTCGTCCTTGACGACGTAGCTGTCGAAATCGAAGTACACGACACGGCCGCCAGCGTTTGCGGCCGCGTCATTGCGGGTGACGTCGACCGGGGTGACGGTGGATTGCGCAGCCTGGCCGGCGGTGGCACCGGCATTGGCGTTCGGAGCGACCGTGGGCGCCGTGCCCGCACCGGCCAGGCGGTTTTCAACCGGAGCCGGCGGCTCGACACGGGTGTTCGACGCACAGCCGGTCAGGACCAGCACGGCGGCACCGAAGGCCGCCAGCCACACGCTGCGGCTGTTGAGGATTGGGCTCATGAATACGCTCCAGAAAGATGGGATCGAACAGAAAGACAGGAAGACAAACGACAAGACGCCAGACGGGCACCCGGGGTCAGCGGCTGAACGGCCCCCAGACCGGCTCTCTCACGTCCGCCTGGGGCGGGCTGAGGCGGGCCTTGATGAGTCCGTCGAGCGTGGTGGTCATCAGCAGATCACGTCCGCCAGCGCGGCTGGCGTAGATGATGAGCCGACTGTTGGGCGCGAAGCTCGGGCTTTCGTCGTCGTTGGTGTCCGTGAGTGCGGTGACAGTTCCCGAGTTGAGGTCCATCAACTGCAGGCGGAACTGGTTTCCACCGTTGCGGTTGATGTAGGCCATGTAGCGGCCATCGGGACTGAGGGCGGGACTGATGTTGTAGTTGCCGCCGAAGGTGACCCGTTCGGCGTTGCCGCCGGACGCACCCATGCGGTAGACCTGCGGGCCGCCGCCGCGGTCGCTGACAAAGTAGATCGACTTGCCGTCGGATGACCAGGCCGCCTCGGTGTCGATGCCCGGCGCCGTGGTAAGTCGGCGCAGGTTGTCGCCCTGCCGGCTCATCGCGTAGATCTCGGAGTTGCCGTCCTTGGTCAGCGTCACAGCCAGTTGCGACCCGTCCGGCGAGAAGGCCGGTGCGCTGTTGGAGCCACGGAACTCGGCCACCGTGCGCCGGCGGCCGTTGAGCACGTCCTGCACATAGACCACCGGCTTGCCGGTCTCGAAGGAGACGTAGGCCAGCTCGTTCCCCTCCGGCGACCAGGCCGGCGAGATGATCGGCTGCGCACTGCCCAGCGCGGAGCGGGAGCCCTCACCGTCCGCGTCGGCCACGAAGAGCGTGTAGCGGCCAGCGCCCTTGGAGACGTAGGCGATGCGGGTCGAGAAGATGCCGCGCTCGCCGGTGAGCTTCTGGTAGATGTCGTCGGCGATGCGGTGGGCAGCCAGCCGCAGGTCTTCCTTGGGCACGGCCAGCGACTGCGCGATCAGCTCGGTGCCCTTGACCACGTCCCACAGCCGGTAGCGCAGGTCGTAGCGGCCGTCGGCCAGCCGGGTGACCGTGCCGGCGGCCAGCGCGTCGGCATTGCGGCTGCGCCATTCGGTGAAGACCGGGCGCGTGTTCTCGTCGAGGTTGTCGGGCGCGGGCACCAGCTTGAACAGGCCGCTGCGCTCCAGGTCCGCCCGCACGATCTGCGACACCGGGTGCAGCGCCTTGTCCTCGTCCCGGAAGCGGGCGATGGCAACGGGCACCTGGGCGGTGCCGATGCCGGAGATCTCGACCCGGAACTGCGCGGCGGCCGGGAAGGCCATCGCCACGGCGGCACACCCACCCAGACCGCGCTGCAGGAACAGGCGCCGGTCCATCAACGCTTCAAATCGTTGCATTCAAGCCACATTTTCAAGTAACGGTAGTAAGAAGTCTCGGCATTGTGGACCGCGAGTATGAACCCCATGCGTCCGTCAAGAAACCCTCGTTTCAGAACGTAGGTCCGCACGAAAGCCCAGAAGCCGTGCCCGAGGGCGCTGCCGAGGCCACCGCGGCGACCGCGTGCGTAGAGGTCGGCGGCGCGTCCGCTGGAGTAGCGGTTCATCTTGTCGTTGGCGACCGTCAGGGTCGGCATGCTCTCGTGGAGCAGGTGTCCCGGCAGCGACCGCGTCGGCAGGTCACACAGGAGCCGCTCGTGCACGAGGTCGTCGCTGAAACGCGCCGCACCGCGCGGAAACAGCCGCAGCACCGGATCCGGAGACCAGCCGCTGTGGCGCATCCACTGTCCGCAGAACGAGGACAGCCGCGACAGCGTGTGACTGCAACCCGGTGCGCCCGGCGCCTCGACCGCGGCCCGCACCTGCGCAGCCAGCGTGTCGTCCAGCCATTCGTCGGCGTCCAGACTCAGCACCCAGTCGCCGCGGGCCAGCGCCAGCGCGCGGTTCTTCTGCGCGCCGAATCCGGGCCAGTCGCTCGTGCGGCTCACCCGGGCGCCCAGCGCTTCGGCCAGTTCGGGCGTCCCGTCGGTGCTGCCGCTGTCCACGACGATGCATTCGTCGGCAAACGACACCGACTCCAGGCAGCGCCGCAGCCGCAGCACTTCGTTGCGTGTGATGACGATCACTGACAAACGCGGCGCGGTGGTCAGGCTCATGTCGGCCGTGAAAGGAATCGGTTCAAGGATGCAGTGCCGCGCGGGACAGCCAGGACAGTCGGGACGCGCAGATTGTAGGCAACAACCCGCCTGCGCTGATAATCGCGCCTCCGCGGCGACCCCGCTCTTCAGAATCGCCTTCGCCCGCTCCGATGAAAGCCCTGCTCCAGCGTCTGCGCCGCATCTGGCCGTATTTCTCCCCGAGCCGCACTGGTTTCATCGTCTCCGCGGTCTGCACCGTGATCGTCGCCACCACCGAGCCGATGGTGCCCAGCCTGATGCAGCACCTGCTCGACTCAGGCTTCAAGCAGGGCTCGGGCGGCATTCCGCTGTGGCAAGTGCCCGTGGCGATCATCGGCCTGTTCGCGATTCGCGGGGCGGCGGGCTATGTGGGCCAGTACACCCTCGCCTGGGTCGCCTACCGCGGCACGCAGGCCATGCGCGAGGCGCTGTTCCGCCGCCTGATGGACGCCCACCCGCAGCTCTACGCCAGCCACTCCACCAGCACGCTGACCAACATCGTCGCGCACGAGGTGCAGTCCGGCGCGCTGCAGCTCTCCACCTCGGGCCTGACGCTGCTGCGCGACCTGCTGACGCTGGCGGCGCTGCTGGGCTACCTGCTGTGGATGAACTGGCAGCTCACGCTGTTCGTGGCGGTGCTGTTCCCGGCGGTGGCCTTCGTGATGCGCACGCTCAGCCGCCGCCTGCACCGCCTGACGCTGCAGGGCCAGCAGGCCACGGACGAACTCGCCTACACGGTGGAAGAGAACGTCCAGGCCTGGCGCGTGGTCCGCATGCACGGCGCGCAGCAGCACCAGACCGCGCGCTTCCTGTCGATGAGCGAGGACATGCGCCGCATCGCGATGAAGTCGGTCGCCGCCGCGGCCACGATGACGCCGCTGACCCAGGTGCTCTCGGCCATCGCGCTGTCGGCCGTGATCGTCACCGCGCTGTGGCAGAGCGGGCAGGACGGCCAGACCGTCGGCGGCTTCGTCGGCTTCGTGATGGCGATGCTGATGCTGATCGCGCCGATCAAGCGCCTGTCGGAAGTCGCGGTGCCCATCACGCGCGGCCTTGCGTCGCTGGAGCGCGGCATGGCCATGATCGACGAGGCCCCGGTCGAGCGCGATGGCCCCTTCGATCCGGGCCGCGCCCTCGGCGACATCACCTTCGAGCACGTCGCCGTGACCTATGGCGAGCAGAACACGCCGGCCTTGCAGGACATCGACCTGCACATCCCCGCCGGCCAGGTGGTCGCGCTGGTCGGGCCTTCGGGCGCTGGCAAGACCACGCTGATCAACCTGCTCGCCCGCTTCGTCGAGCCCACCGCCGGCACCATCTCCATCGACAACACGCCGCTGGCCGACTGGCGCGTCACCGCGCTGCGCCAGCAGTTCGCGCTGGTGAGCCAGGACGTCGTGCTGTTCAACGACAGCGTGGCCGCCAATGTGGCGCTCGGCCAGACCGTGGACCGCGCCCGCGTTGAAGCCGCGCTGCGCGCCGCCAACCTGCACGACTTCGCCACCGCGCTGCCCGAAGGCATCGACACCGGCATCGGCCACAACGGCCAGCGCCTGTCCGGCGGCCAGCGCCAGCGGCTGGCCATCGCGCGGGCGATCTACAAGGACGCGCCGATCCTGATCCTCGACGAGGCCACCTCGGCGCTGGACTCGGAATCCGAGCGTCTGGTGCAGTCGGCGCTGGAGCGGCTGATGGTCGGGCGCACGGCCATCGTCATCGCGCACCGGCTGTCCACCATCGAACGCGCCAACCGCGTCGTCGTGCTGGAAGGCGGGCGCATCGTCGAGCAAGGCACCCGGGCGGAACTGCTCGCGCAGGGTGGCCTGTTCGCCCGGCTGCACGCCCTTCAGTTCCAGACCTGAGATCCGCTGCTTTCAGCCCTGACAATCACGGGATCGACCGGAGACCGCTTTCATGACGACCGCACCCATCAGCCGCTACCCTGTGCCCGACCTGAACACGCTGCCCGAGGACCTGCGCACCCGCATCCTCGGCGTGCAGGAAAAGGCCGGTTTCGTGCCGAACGTCTTCCTGGCGCTGGCGCACCGGCCGGACGAATGCCGCGCCTTCTTCGACTACCACGACGCGCTGATGCTGCGCCCGTCCGGGCTGACGAAGGGCGAGAAGGAGATGGTCGTCGTGGCCACCTCGGGCGCCAACGGCTGCCTCTACTGCGTGGTCGCGCATGGCGCCATCCTGCGCATCTACGAGAAGAACCCGCTGATCGCCGACCAAGTCGCGGTCAACCACCGCAAGGCCGATCTGAGCCCGCGTCAGAAGGCCATGCTCGACTTCGCGCTCAAGGTCTGCCTGGACTCGGCCGCCATCGGCGAGGACGACTACGCGGCGTTGCACGCGCACGGTTTCAGCGACGAGGACATCTGGGACATCGGCGGCATCACGGCCTTCTTCGGCTTGTCCAACCGCATGGCCAACCTGATCGGCATGCGGCCCAATGACGAGTTCTTCCTGATGGGCCGCCAGCCCCGCCCGCCGCGCGCATGAGTTCCGATCCGCGTGCCGTCATCAGCGGCTTCACCTTCCTGCGCAATGGGGTGAAGCTGGGCTTTCCCTTCGAGGCCTCGATCCGCTCGATCCTGCCGCTGGTGGACGAGTTCGTCATCGCGCTCGGTGCGGGCGAGGACGACACGGTCGCGCGCATCCACGCGCTCGCCGCCACCGAGCCGAAGCTCCGCATCCTCGACACGCAGTGGAACGAGCGCATGGCCGAGCGCGGCTTCGTCTATGCGCAGCAGAAGATGATCGCGCAGTACGCCTGCACCGGCGACTGGGCTTTCTATCTGGAGGGTGACGAGGTGCTGCACGAGGGTGAGCTGGCCGCGATCCGCGCGTCGGTCGACCGCCACCATGGCAACTCGGAGGTTGAGGCGCTGGTGTTCGACTACCTGCATTTCTACGGCTCGCCGCAGTGGCTGGCCGTGAGCCCGGCCTGGTACCGGCGCGAATGCCGGCTGATCCGCAACACGATCCGCTCCTATGCGCCGGACGGCCAGTTCTGGGTCGTGATGGACCGACACCGCCAAGGCCGCCACCCGAAAGCCGCGCTCGCCAACGCCCACATCTACCACTACGGCCACGTCCGCCGGCTCGACTACATGCAGGCCAAGATGGACCAGGTCAGCAAGTACTGGTCGCACCAGCCGCCCAAGATGCGCTACTCGATCGACCCGCAGGCGCTGCGCCCGTTCGACGGCACCCACCCGGCGTGCATGGCCAATTGGCTGGCCCACGACGCCGAACCCGCCTTCACGCCCGACCCGAACCACCCGCTCACCCGCCGCGAGCGCAAGCACCGCCACGCGATGCGGCTGGAGCGCTGGTTCGGCTGGGACCTGAGCCACAAGCACTACACGCTCGTGACCTGAGCCGCGCCGAGGAAGGACACGCACCCACCATGACCCGCCGTTACACCATCGTCATCCCGGTGCTCAACCAGCTGCGCTACACCGCGATGTGCATCGACAGCCTGCGCGCCCAGGGCGTCGCACCCGGCGACATCCTCGTCATCGACAACGCCAGCACCGACGAGACCCCGCAGTGGCTGGCCCAGCACCCCGAACTGGCGCAGCAGCGCAACCGCGTCAACCTCGGCTGCGGCGGCGCGTGGACGCAGGGCGCACTGCTGGCCGGAGACGCCGAGTGGGTCGTGCTGCTCAACAACGACGTGCTGGCCGGACCGCGGGCGATTGAAGCGATGCTCGACGCGGCGGAACAGCACGGTCTGAAGGTCGTCAGCCCCGCCTTGCTCGAAGGCGAAGAAGACTACGGTTACGCGCAGTTCGCCCCGGAATACCTCGTGAAGATGGCGGGTACGGTGCGCCGCGGCTGGTTCCACGGCGTGTGCTTCGCGGTGCACCGCAGCGTGTTCGAAGCCATCGGCTTCCCCGACACGGACCGCAAGCTGGGCGGACACGAGGACCTGGAATACCTCGTGCGCTGCACCCGCGCCGGCATCCCGGTCGGCGCGGTGGGTGACGCGGTGTTCCACCACTTCGGCTCGATCACGCAGAAAGCGCTCAAGAAGGAAACCGGGGCCAAGGCGCTGGGCGACCGGCACTACTTCTACAGTCGCCTCGGCATGGGCTGGCTGGCGCGCAAGCGCTTCAAGCTGCAGCGTGAGCGCCAGCGTGATCGCTGGTCGGCCGAGGAGATGAAGCGCACGGGGCACAGTCTGCACATGCTGCGCGAGAACGGAGCCTGGAAACATGTCTGATCACGTACCGCAACGGCACCTGGACCTCGGTTGCGGCACCTGCCCGCGCAATCCCTACGACCGCCGCCACCTGTGCGGGACCGACATCCGCCCCTGGGACTCGGCCACCGCCCTGCCCGCTGCGGACTTCGACTACCGGGTGGCCAACTTGGTGCTGGACCCGATCCCCTGGCCGGACAACAGCTTCGAGTCCGTTTCCGCCTTCGATTTTCTGGAGCATGTGCCCCGGCTGATGATGAAGCCGGACGGGTCGGGTACGCGATTTCCCTTCGTGGAGCTGATGGACGAGGTCTGGCGCGTGCTGGCACCCGGCGGGCGGCTCTACGCGGTGACCCCCGCCTATCCGAGCCCGGAAGCTTTCCAGGATCCGACCCACGTCAACATCATCACCGAGCGCACGCACGAGTATTTCTGCGGGCCACAGGCGCTGGGCCGGATGTACGGCTTCCGCGGCCATTTCCGACCTGTCCGGGTGCTGCGGGTCAACCCCGGCGAGCACACGACCCACCGCGCCGACGCCCCCGCCACCACGCCCGCCCCATCCCTGCCGCGCCGCCTGGCGCACGGGCTGCGGGATGTCGTCCGGCGCCTGCGGGGCCGCAGCCCGCCGCCGCCCGGCTGGCTGCTGTGGGAACTCGAAGCAGTGAAACCCTACAACACCCCTTGAGCTTGAACCTTCCCATGAGCGATCTCAGCCTCTGGACCCGAATCCGCCACGGCCTGCGCACTTGGCGCCGAGGCCTCAAGGCTCGCATGCCTTACGTGCGCCGCCGCGAATACCGCAAGGCCCGCGCCATGTCCGAGCAACTGGCCTCCGAACTGCTCACCGCCCCGGACATGGCCGCGTCAGCTCGTCTGGACACCATTTTCGAGTGCCCGCCGACGTCGCGCGAGGTGTGCCTGTTCGTCAGCTACGCGGCACAACCGGTGGTGAAGCACCATGTCCAGCGGCACATCCGGGCGTTCCATGACGCCGGATTCGATGTGCTGTTCGTGCTTAACACACCGCATGCTGCCCATGAATTCACATTCGACGACGACCTGCGCGGCCTGTGCAGGGGCGTGTTCGTGCGGGAGAACAAGGGCTTCGACTTCGGAGCATGGGCACACCTGGCACAGACCGTCAACCTCGGTGACGCCATGGAGCGCGTCGTGCTGGTCAACGACAGCATCCTCGGCCCGCTCGACGTGGCGGCGTTCGGCACCCTGGTCGAGGCCATCCGGCGCAGCCCGGCCGATGTGCTCGGCCTGACTCGAAGCCTGGCCGTGCGGCCACACCTGCAGAGCTTCTTCCTGGTGTTCCAGCACGAAGCGCTCAGGCGCGGCCTGTTCGACAACGCCATGCAGGCGATCCGGAATTTCCAGACCAAGGAAGCGGTGATTGATGTCTACGAAACCCACCTGACGCAGTACATGGAGTCCAGGGGGCTGCGCTGCGAGTCGGTGTTCCCGATGCTGTCGGAAGATCCGCACAACTCCAACGACACCTACTTCCGCTGGGACAAACTCATCCAGCACGGGTTCCCTTACGTCAAGATCAGCCTACTGGCCGAGAAGCGCACGGACGCAAAGCTGCGAGCTGCCATTCCGGCCGACCTGCTGAGCGCATGGGAGCAGGAACAGCCCGCCCGCTGAGACCGAGCCGATGCTGTTCAACTCCTACGAGTTCCTGTTCCTGTTCTTCCCGCTGGTGCTGGCCGGGCATTTCCTGCTCGGGCCACAGCGGGCGATGGCGGCGGCGCGTTTCCTGGGGGTGGCGTCGCTGTTCTTCTACGGCTGGTGGAGCCTGTCGGCGCTGCCGCTGCTGCTGGGCTCGATCGGCTTCAACTACCTCGCCGGCCTGTGGGTGACTCCGCAGGCAGGCCGCAGCGAGCGCACGCGCCTGTGGCGGCTGCGCGGCGCGCTGGCGGTGAACCTGGGGCTGCTCGGGCTGTTCAAGTACGCCGACTTCTTCATCGGCAATGTCAACGCGGTGGCCGGCACCCAGTGGCCGCTGCCGCACCTGCTGCTGCCGATCGGCATCTCGTTCTACACCTTCACCCAGATCGCCTTTCTGGTGGACGCCTGGGCCGGCAAGGTGCGCGAGCGCTCGTTCTCGCACTACCTGCTCTTCGTCACCTACTTCCCGCACCTGATCGCCGGGCCGGTGCTGCACCACGCGCAGATGATGCCGCAGTTCGCCGACCCGGCCAGCTACCGGCTCGACCGCGCCAAGCTGGTGCTCGGACTGGCCACCTTCACCGTCGGGCTGGGCAAGAAGCTGCTGCTGGCGGATCCGATGGGCCAGTACGCCGACGTGGTCTTCGCCGCGGCCGGCCACGGCGTCGACCTCACCACGCTGACCGCCTGGCTGGGTGCCCTCGCCTACGCCTTCCAGATCTACTTCGACTTTTCCGGCTACTCGGACATGGCGATCGGGCTGTCGCTGTGCCTGGGCATCCAGTTGCCGATCAACTTCGACTCGCCTTACCGGGCCACCAGCCTCATCGACTTCTGGCGCCGCTGGCACATCTCGCTGTCGACCTTCCTGCGCGACTACCTCTACGTGCCGCTCGGCGGCAACCGCCACGGCACCGGGCGGCGTTACCTCAACCTCGCACTGACCATGCTGCTCGGCGGGCTGTGGCACGGCGCGTCGTGGACCTTCGTCGTCTGGGGCGCGCTGCACGGGGCCGGGCTGGTGCTCAACCACCTCTGGCGAGCGCGATTCGGCACGCAGCCCCGCAGCCGGATGGGCCGCTGGGCGGGCGCGGTGCTGACCTTCGCATTGGTGACCGTGGCCTGGGTGGTGTTCCGGGCCGAATCGCTGGAGGTGGCCGGCGCGCTCTACCGAGGCATGGCCGGGCTCAACGGCTGGTCGAGCCACCCCTTCAGCGGGTTCGAACTGCCGTACAAGCAGTCGGAGTTCTACCGGTCCTTCCTGCTGTGCGCGATGGTGGCGTTCGGTCTGCCGAACTCGGGCCAGCTCGCACGCTGGCTGCCGCCGCAGATCCGTGGCCGCGGCCAGACTGTGGCGAGCGCGCTGGTGCTGGGCGTGCTGTTCGGCGCCGGTGTGTCGCGGCTCGGCGCACACAGCGCGTTCCTGTACTTCCAGTTCTGATGCCCTCCACCGACGCCTCCAATCCCAGCGACCCCACCGACCCATCCCCGGCCTTCGGCGCCGTTCAACTCTGGTTGAGGGTGTTCGGAACGGGGGTGGCCATCGTTGCCGCACTGCTGCTGTGGACCCTGCTGACGCCGCCATTCCGTGGCGACCTGACCCGGCTGGGGCGTCTGTCGGAAGCCGAATTCGGCCCGACACAGCCCCCTCACCCGGTGGAACGCGCGCTGCGTGTGTCGAGCACGCTACAGGAGGCGGACGTGCTGGTCATCGGCGACAGCTTTTCTGCACCACTGCTGTGGCAATCGGTGCTGGTCAACCGCGGTCTGCGCGTGGCCACCATCGACTGGCTGACGCTCGGCCCGGTCTGCGCCGACTTGGGCAGCGTGCTGCGGACTCAAGGGTTCCGGGGATCGGCGGTGGTGATCGAGTCGGTGGAACGCGGGCTGGATGGCCACCTCGACGACGCCCTGGCCTGCGCCCGCACGCGCACCGGGCGTCTGCAGACCCGCCAGGGCGCGCGCGACTGGGACACCGTCGGCCCCTTCGGGCTGAACACCAGCGAAACCTTGTTCACCGGGCTGCTGACGACGCTGCACACGCGCGACGCCCGCCGCTCCGACGCCGAGGAACTCGTGCACCACACCGATGGCGCGGACCGGGTGCGCATCCAGCGCGTGCCGAATGGCTGCCAGCGTTTCAGCCACCGGCTGTGCGAGCGCGGTCTGTTCTTCGCGGACGACCAGACATCCGCCCCGTTCGGTCCGTCCTCGGTCGAGCGCATGCAGCAACTCGCTCGCCGCCACACCGACCTGTCCATCACCTGGCTGGTGCTTCCCAACAAGAGCACGGTCTACCTGGAGCCAGAGCGTGCTGCCACCGTCGGCACCACACTGGAAGCAGCTGGCCTCGGCCCGGACCTGTTCGGCGCCTTCGTGCACCTGAGCCGCCAGACCCGCGACCTCTACAGTCCGAACGACACGCACACCTCGACGGAGGGTCACGAGGCGCTCGGGCAGCGCGTGTTCGACTGGCTGGAGCGCCGAACGCACCGGTAAGCCCCGTCACTACCATTCCGGCTCTGCAGCGAGTGCCCTTCCGCGTCCATCCACATGCTTCGACAGACCCCGCCTGAGCCGGCGGCCTCTGCGTCCGCTTATTCGCCCTGCAACCGGTACTTGCGGATCTTGTCGTTGAGCGTGGTCTTGGGCACGCGCAGTTCCTTGGCGGTGCGGGCGATGTTGCCCTCCTGGCGGCGAAGCTCGGCGGCGATCAGGCTGCGCTCGAAGCTGTCCACCGAGTCGGCCAGAGACAGGCCCTCCTCCGCGCTTTCGGTCGCGTCGGGCGCCGGGCCGGGGCCAAGGATGTCCTTGCGCACGCCCAGCACCAGGCAGTCGGCCGTGTTGCGCAGCTCGCGCACATTGCCGGGCCAGTGGTGGGCCATCAGGCGGTGCATCTGCTCGGTGGTGACCTGGGGCGGCGGGCGGTTGAAGCGGCTGGCGGCCAGAGTCATGAAGTGTTCCAGCAGCACCGGGATGTCCTCGTGGCGATCGCGCAGCGGCGGCAGTTCGATCGTGACGACGTTGAGCCGGTAGTAGAGGTCGGCGCGAAAACCGCCCTGCTGCGCCCGCTGCAGCAGATCGTCCTTGGTCGCCGCCACCACGCGCACGTCCACCGGCAATGGCTGGTTGGAGCCCAGGCGCTCGATCTCGCGCTCCTGCAGCACCCGCAGCAGCTTGATCTGCATGCCCATCGGCATGGTCTCCAGCTCGTCGAGGAACAGGGTGCCGCCGTTTGCGTATTCGATCTTGCCGATGCGCTTCTTCTGCGCGCCAGTGAAAGCGCCGACCTCGTGGCCGAAGAGTTCGCTGTCGAGCAGGGTGTCGGGCACGCCGCCGCAGTTCAGCGCCACGTAGCTGCCCTCGCGCCGGCCGGAGAAGTCGTGCAGCGCGCGCGCCACCACCTCCTTGCCGGTGCCGGTTTCGCCCTGGATCAGCACGTCCACCGGGCTGTCCGCCACCTCCATCACCAGCCGGCGCACCCGCTGGATCTGTGGCGAGCGGCCGATGAGCTTGCCGTCGATCCCCTCGCGGCGCGCCAGCACGCGGCGCAGCGTGGCGACTTCGAGCGTCAGGCTGCGCTTTTCCATCGCGCGGCGCACCACCTCGATCAGGATCTCCGGCGAAAAAGGCTTGGGGATGAAGTCGTAGGCGCCGCTGCGCATGGCCTCGACCGCCAAGGTCACGTCGCCGTGGCCGGTGATCATGATGACCGGCAGATCGGGGTCGAGCGCGTGGCAGTGGCGCACCAGCGAGAGGCCATCCGCCTTGGGCAGGCGCATGTCGGTGACGACGATGCCGGCGTAGCCGGGGGTGATGAGCGGGATCGCGTCTTCGGCGGAATCGACCGCCTCCACCGACAGGCCGGCGAGCTGGAGTGCCTGCACGCAGCCGAGCTGCATGTGGAAGTCGTCCTCGACGATGAGGACCGTGAGTGCGGTGGTGGACGTCAGGGGAGCGTTCATGGTGCTGGGGATTCTTCCTGGGAGGGCGCTGCCGGCAGCCGCACGGTGAAACAGGCCCCGCCACCGGGCCGATTGTCCGCTTCGAGATCGCCGTGGAACTCGCGCACGATGTCGCGCGAGATGGCCAGGCCGAGCCCCAGGCCGACGCCGGGGTCCTTGGTGGTGAAGAAGGGCTCGAACAGGCGCTGGCGAACCTCCTCGGGCACGCCCGGCCCGGTGTCGCTGACGTCGATGCGCAGCGGCGGGCTGCACGCCGCGTCCGAGCTGGCCTCCAGGGTCAGCGCCTTGACCTCGGCGTCGCGCATCGCGTCCATCGCGTTGCCGATCAGGTTGATCAGCACCTGCTCCAGCCGGTTCGGATCGCACCAGGCGATCACCTGTCCAGGCTCGCAGCGGTTGTGCACCGTGATGCCCTCCCGGCGCAGGCGCTGGTCGTAGAGAAAGAGCGCGTTGCTGACCGCGTGCGCCACATCGGTGGCCGCCGGCTGCGCCAGCGACTTGCGGGCAAAGCCCTTGAGCGGCTGGATGATGTTGCCCATCTGGTCGGCCAGCCGGGTGACGAACTGCAGGTTGCCCGACACGGCCTTGAGATCGCCCCGGCGCATGAACTCCAGCGCATTGCCCGAGAGCGTGCGGATCGCGCCCAGCGGCTGCGTCAGCTCGTGGGTGATGCCGGTGGCGAGCTGCCCCAGCACGGCCATCTTGGCGGCGTGGACCAGTTCGTCCTGCGCCGCGCGCAGCGTCAGTTCGGCCTGCTCGCGCTCGGCGATCTCGCGGCGCAGCCGGGTGTTGGAGTCCGTCAGTGCGCGGGTGCGGCGGGCGACCTTGTGCTCCAGCTCGGTGTTGGCGCGCTCCAGCATCTGGCGCGACTCGATCTTCTGGCGCGCGATGCGCCGGCGCTGGTGCAGGTACAGCCCCAGCAGCAGGACGAAGCCCGCGGCCACCGCCGACAACATGCTGTTCAGCACGGCCTGGTTGCGCACATTGCGCAGGTCCGAAAAGATCAGCAACCGCCAGTCCATGCCGTCGAGTGTGCGGCCGAGCACCAGCGTGCTGCTGCGCACCGGGCGGGCGGCGTCGGACTCGGGGGGCAGGCCGCCGGGCAGCACGCCTTCCAGCACCTGGCTGTCCTCGTCGATCGAGAGTTTCACCGGCAGCGGGAAGCGCGGGATCTGCAGGTTGTTGTAGAGCCGGGTCAGCTGCAGATCGACCCGCCGCTCCAGCGACAGCTCGGTCAGCGCCGTGTAGCGCCACTCCGAGCGCGACGACAGGATCACGACCTGGTTGGTGTCGGCCAGCAGCGCGGGCGCGCCCAGCATGTCCCAGATTTCCTCGATGGGGTCGAGGCTGATCTTGATCGTCGCCACGCCGAGCACCCGGGCGCCATCGCGGATCGGGTGCGAGACAAAGTAGCCGGGCTGGCTGCTCTTGGTGCCGATCGCGAACTGGCGGCCGACCTGCCCCGACAGCGCCTCCAGGAAGTACGGCCGGTACGACAGGTCCTCGCCCAGCTGGCTGTCGTCACCGAAGTCGCTGTTGCTGGAGGCCACCACCACCCCGCGCTCGTCCATCACGTACACCGCCAGGCTGCCCAGGTGGGCGTTCAGCCGGCGCAGGTAGTCGTTGACGCGGCTGACACGCAGCGCGTGGCTGGGCTCCAGCAGCAGCGCCTGCACGTCCTGGTTGAGCTGGATGGTGGCGGGCACGTGTTCGAGCCGCTTGACCATGCCCTCGACCGCGGAGGCGAACAGATCGAGCCGGTGGTTCGACTCGTCGCGCAGCGCCGCGGTGCCGTGTTGCTCGCTGATCCGGAATCCGCTCCATCCGACCAGCCCGACCGCCAGCATCGCCAGCAAGATGCCGAGCAGCTTGCGCAAGGCGGGCCACAGCGGTCGGCGTGGCCCGAAGATCCGGGAGGGTTCCAAGGCAGCGGAGACGGGCGGGGTTCAGTGCCCGAGGATCTTGGAGAGGAATTCCTTGGCGCGCGGCGAGCGGGCGTCCGGGTCACCGAAGAAGGCGTCCTTCGGGCAGTCCTCGATGATCTTGCCCTGGTCCATGAAGATCACGCGGTGGCTGACCTTCTTGGCAAAGCCCATCTCGTGGGTGACGACCATCATCGTCATGCCTTCGTGCGCGAGCTTGACCATGACGTCGAGCACCTCGCCCACCATCTCGGGGTCGAGCGCCGAGGTCGGCTCGTCGAACAGCATCACGATCGGGTCCATCGACAGCGCGCGGGCAATCGCCACCCGCTGCTGCTGGCCGCCGGAGAGCTGGCCGGGGAACTTGTCCTTGTGCGCCATCAGGCCGACGCGGTCGAGCATCTTCAGGCCGCGCTGCTTGGCCTCGTCCTGCGAGCGGCCGAGCACCTTGATCTGCGCCAGCGTCAGGTTCTCGGTCACCGAGAGGTGGGGAAACAGCTCGAAGTGCTGGAACACCATGCCGACGCGGCTGCGCAGCTTGGGCAGGTCGGTCTTCGGGTCGGCGATGGAGATGCCGTCCACCACGATGTCACCCTTCTGGAAGGGCTCCAGCGCGTTGACCGTCTTGATGAGCGTCGACTTGCCCGAACCGGAGGGCCCGCAGACGACGACCACTTCGCCCTTCTTGATCGTGGTGCTGCAGTCGGTGAGCACCTGGAAGCTGCCGTACCACTTGGAGATGTTCTTGATGTCGATCACGACGAGGTTCCTCAGCGAATCGTTGGGGTCAGCGGATGATGGCGATCTTCTTCTGCAGACGCTTGACCATCATCGACAGCGAGAAGCAGATCGCGAAGTACACGACGGTCGCGACCAGATAGGTTTCCACCGGGCGGTTGAAGTTCTTGCCGGCAATCTCGAAGCCCTTGAGCAGGTCATAGGCGCCGATCGCATACACCAGCGAGGTGTCCTGGAACAGGATGATGGTCTGCGTCATCAGCACCGGCAGCATGTTGCGGAAGGCCTGCGGCAGCACGATGAGCTGCATGGTCTGGCGGTAGTCCATGCCCATGGCATAACCAGCGTGGACCTGGCCGCGCGGGATCGACTGGATGCCCGCACGCATGATTTCGGCGAAATAGGCCGCCTCGAACAGCGTGAACGTGATCACCGCCGACAGTTCCGCCCCCATCGGCCGCCCGATCAGCAGCGGGATCAGCAGGAAGAACCACAGGATCACCATCACCAGCGGGATGGAGCGCATGGTGTTGACGTAGAACGCGGCGGGCATTTCGAGCCACTTCTTGCCCGACAGCCGCATCAGCGCCAGCAGTGTCCCGAGCACGATGCCACCGATCATCGCCACCAGCGTGAGCTGTACCGAGAACCACAGGCCCTTGCTGACGTAGCTCACCAGCACGTCGGCCGTGAGGAAAGAAAAATCGAGTTGGAGTCCGGATGCCATGGTCACTTGCCTCCGCTCGTCTGGCCAGGGATGCGCACGCGCTGTTCGATGAACTTCGCCACCTGGTAGACGAGGATCGAGGTGAGGTAGTAGAGGCCCGTCACGGCGAGGTAGACCTCGATGCCGCGCGAGGTCTCCTCCTGCGCCTGGCGGGCGAACATCGTGAGTTCGGCCACCGACACCGAAAAGGCCACCGACGAGTTCTTGACGATGCCCATGCTCTCGCTGGTCAGCGGCGGCACGACGATGCGGAAGGCCATCGGCAGCAGCACGTAGCGGTAGGTCTGCGGCAAGGTCAGCCCCATCGCAAGACCCGCATAGCGCTGGCCTTTCGGCAGGCTCTGGATGCCGGCCTTGATCTGCTCCGACACCCGCGCCGAGGTGAAGAAGCCCAGCGCCAGCACCACCAGCACGAAGCTCGGCACCTGCTTGAGCGGCGGCACCAGCTCCGGGATCACGAAATACCAGAGGAAGACCTGGACCAGCACCGGGATGTTGCGGAACAGCTCCGTCCAGGCGTCGCCGATGAAGACGAGCGCCTTGCTCGGCGTGGTGCGCAGGATGCCCATGAGCACCCCGAAGGCCAGCGCCACGATCAGCGCCAGCACCGACACCGACGCCGTCCACCCCCAGGCCGAGAGCAGCCAGTCGAGGTAGGTGATGTCGCCGTTCTCGCCGAAGCAGCGCGGCACGATCTCACCGTCGACCGTGTTCTTGCAGAAGACCTGCCAATCCCAGTTCGCCAAGGGGTTCTCCTCGTGGTGGTGTCAACGTGCCAGAGGGGTCATTTCTTCGCGTAGTCCTCGGCCGGCTTGTCATTGGGGTTGGCCCAGGCCATTTTGGTCGCCTCGCTCAGCGGCAAGCCCACGCGGACATTGGTCGGCGCGATCGGCTGCAGGAACCACTTGTCGTACAGCTTGGCCAGCTCGCCGCTCTTCATCATCGCCTTGATGCTGTCGTCCACCGCGGCCTTGAAGGGCGCGTCGTCCTTGGCCAGCATGCAGGCGATCGGCTCGACGTTGAGCACTTCGCCAACGACCTTGTACTCTGCCGGATTCTTCGACTTGGCGATGCTGCCGGCCAGGATCTGGCCGTCCATCACGAACGCGTCCGCACGGCCGGATTCGAGCAGCAGGAAGCTGTCGGCGTGGTCCTTGCCGAAGACTTCCTTGAAGTCCACGCCCGTGGCCTTCTCGTGCTTGCGCAGCAGCTGCACCGAGGTGGTGCCGGTGGTGGTGGCCACGTTCTTGCCGTTGAGCTGCGCGATGCCGGTGATGCCGGAGTTGGCCTTGACGGCGATGCGCACTTCCTCGACGTAGGTCGTGACGGCAAACGACACCTGCTTCTGGCGCGCGGCGTTGTTGGTGGTGGAGCCGCACTCCAGGTCCACGGTGCCGTTCTCGATCAGCGGGATGCGGTTTTGGGACGTGACCGGCTGGTACTTGATGGTCAGTGTCGACAGACCCAGCTTCTTGCGCAGATCGCTGGTGATGTGCTCGGCCA
This sequence comes from uncultured Sphaerotilus sp., assembly GCF_963924895.1. Lineage (NCBI taxonomy): Bacteria > Pseudomonadati > Pseudomonadota > Betaproteobacteria > Burkholderiales > Sphaerotilaceae > Sphaerotilus > uncultured Sphaerotilus sp. The sequence continues at coordinate 22,912 of NZ_CAWURG010000038.1, read as the reverse complement.
TCTCGGTGTGGAAGCCGACGAACTTGCCGTCGCCCAGCGTGTACGACAGCGCGCCCGACGACTCGCGCACGCCCAGCGTGATGGTGCCCGTGTCCTTGATCTTCTTGAGCGTGTCGGCCTGGGCCGTGCCCAGGGCCAGCAGTGCAGCAACGACCAGCAGAGTCTTCTGAGTCTTCTTCATGGGTGTTCCTTCAAAAGTGCGGTTGGCAAAGTGCGGGATGCAGTCAGCGGAGCGATCAGCCCAGCGGCCGATCATTGGGAAGCTTGTACAACTCCAGCAGCGCCGGAGACGGTGGCCAGTTCAGGTTGAGCCCCTTGGGCGGAATCGGCCCCTGGAACCAGCGGGTGTAGATCTTCAGCGCCTCGCCGGAGCGCATCAGCTCCGACAGGCCTCGGTCCACCACCGCCTTGAACGCCGGGTCACCGCGCCGCATCATGCAGGCATAGGCCTCGGTCGACATGGGGGTTCCTACCACCACCCAGTCATCCGGGCGCACGGCCTTGGCACGTTCGCCATAGAGCAGCGCGTCGTCCATCATGAAGGCTTCAGCCTTGCCCGACTCCAGCGCCAGGAAGGATTCGCCATGGTCCCGCGCCGGGAGGGTGGCAATGCGCAGGCCGTTGCGCTCGGTGTAGGTGCGCAGCAGGCGCTCCGAGGTGGTGCCCGCGGTGACGACGACCGACTTGCCGGCCAGATCCGGAAAGTCCTGGATGCCCGAGCCGCGGTGCGTCATCAGGCGCGTGCCGGCGACGAAGAAAGTGGTGGAAAAGCTGACCTGCCGCGCCCGCTCGGCGTTGTGGGTGGTCGAGCCGCACTCCAGATCGACCGTGCCGTTGCGCACCAGCGGGATGCGGTTCTGCGCCGTCACCGGGATCAGCTTGATGGTGAGCGCCGGCAGCTTCAGCTCGGCCTTGATGGTGTCGAGCAGCCGCAGCATCAGCTCGTGCGCGTAGCCCACCACCTGCTTGCGCTGGTCGTAGTAGGAAAACGGCACCGAGGACTCGCGGTGCCCGAGGTTGATCGTGCCGGTCTCGGCGATCTTGCGCAGGGTGTCGGCTTCCTGGGCCTGCGCGGTGCCTGCCACCAGACCGACACAGGCCACGAACGCCCACCGCACGGACCACGCAGGCCGTGCAAGGAAGGGCCGCAGCGAGCAATGCAGGTCGGAGGAGACAGCCATGGCCGGTCAGATTGCACAGTCCGTGCCAGCCTGCCCCACCGGCGGGTCGGCCGTCTGTGCTGGCCAAGTGCTTGATTTGAAAAGGCTTCCGGGCCGGTGTGGCCGTCCCGGGACCGGCTATCCGTCAGCGCACCAGGACAGGCGTCGGATTTCCGTCAGAACAGGCGCCCGACATTGAACAGCGTCAGCACGCCCAGCACGGCGAAGATGCCGGCCGCGATGGCGTGGACCAGTTGCATGGGAATCGCGCGGGCGGCGCGGTCACCGAGCAGCACCGCTGGCACATTCGCCAGCATCATGCCGACGGTGGTGCCGGCGACGACCTGGAACAGGTCGCTGTAGCGCGCGGCCAGCGCCACGGTGGCGATCTGCGTCTTGTCGCCCATCTCGGCGAGGAAAAAGGCAATGACCGTCGTGCCGAAGACGCCGAAGCGCTGCGTGCCGCCTTCGGCATCGTCGATCTCGTCGGGCACCAGCATCCACGCAGCCATCGCGAGGAAGGACACGCCGATCACCCAGCGCAGCAGGTCCGGCCCGAGAAAGCGCGCCACCGTCTCGCCGACCAGACCGGCGAGCGCATGGTTGAGCACGGTGGCCACGAAGATGCCGAGGATGATCGGCACTGGCCGGCGAAAGCGCGCGGCCAGCAACAGGGCCAGCAACTGGGTCTTGTCGCCGATTTCGCCGAGGGCGACGACACCGGTCGAGACGAGGAAGGGTTCCATGGGGTTCTGCGCGGTGTGTAGAAGCCGCGCATTCTAGGGACCCGACCTGTCAGTACGGCCAGTCAGACCTCGACCGTCAGGTCCTTGAGCGCAGCGTCCGCGCCATTGCGGGTGACGGACTGGATGCCGTTTTCCATCGCCGCCGCCGACGAGTACATCTCGCTCTGGCCGATGATCTGGCCATTGCCGGCGGTGAGCACGAAGTACGGCTCGCCGGCCTTCGAGGTGCGGCGGTCGAAGCGCGCTTCCAGCTGGCTGTTGGTGCGCACCGACTCGATGCCATTCAGCGCCGAGGCCTTGCTGGCGTAGGACTGGCTGGTGAGGATGATCTGGTGGTTGCCCGCCTTGAGCGAGAAGCGGAACTGGTCCTGGCCAGCGGCCTTGAGTTCGAACGTACCTGCCATTGGGTGACTCCTTCGTTAGTTTTTGGACACCATCGTGGTGCCTGGCTGCGCCGGTGCGAGAGCGGCGCGGCTGAAGAATAGACGAGGAATCCGGCCTTGCCTTTCGGAGGAACCCGGGGTTCAGCCAGCGTCAAGATTGGCGGGCCTGCCCGGCCGCCAGCGTCCAGCCTTCTTCGGCCGCCAGCCGGCGCAGCGCCTGCTCGAACTCGCCCCGCGCATGGCGCGCCGCAGCACCCAGGTCATCGTGCAGCTGCCGGTCCGCCGGGGAATCGACGGCGCACTGGTCGCTGTAGTCCTCGAAATCGCCCAGCAGCTGGATCAGTTCGGCCAGGTGGCGCGGGCACTCGCACAGCACCCGGCTGGTCGAACGCGCCGCCAGCGCCAGCGCCTCGGGCGACAGCCGCGGCGCCTCGGGCGAGGCCGAGGTCGCCGCCGTGTACGAGGTCGCCACCCCCAGCACCGTGCGCAGCAGCAGGCCCATCTCCGCCCGCCCCATCGGCCCGCGCCAGACGGTGATGCCCTGGCGGCGCAGGCGCTGCACCACCGCGTCCGAACCGAAGCCGTACACCACCAGCGTCTGCCGCGCCGACACGCGGCTGCGCAGCGCGAGCAGCCGGTCGGCGTGGTCGGCATTGAGCGTGTCGAGTTCGACCGCCAGCACGTCCAGCGACTCGTCCGGCCCGGTCACCGCGGCTTCGGCCTGGGCCAGTTCGGACCAGGTCTGCAGCCGCGGCGAGCCGGCCAGGCGACTCGCCTGCTCGACCACCGCGGCCGGCAGCGTGCGGCCGAGCGCCCAGATGCCCAGCGCCGGCACGGCGGGCGGCGCCGCACGGGTCTGTCCGTGCAGCCCTTCGGCCGGGCTGGTCTCCTCGGGCGACAGGATGGAACGCTCTGCAGGAGCCGCCGTCATCAGCAGGCGCTGCAACGCGGCGTCATCCAGTGGCGCCAGGGTGCCGATGGCGTGGCCGCGGTCGATCAGGGCCCGGATCAGCCCAAGCCGGCGCACGTTCGCCGACGAATACAACCGATGCCCGGTGACCGACTGCGGCGGCGCGACGACGCGGTAACGCCGCTCCCACACCCGCAGCGTCGCCACGGCGATGCCCGTCATGCGGGCGACGGCGGCACTGCGGAAGCGCGGGCTGCGGTCTTCGGCGGGGTCCGGCTCGGGTGCGGATGTGGTGGGTGGCGTGGCTGGGGAATGGACTGTGGAATGGGGTTTCATGCGACTGCCTCACTGGTTTGACGCCATCTTGACGCTGATTACCGCTTCGCATCTTGCTGACATGGATTTGACCCGGCACAAAAAGAGGACATGATGGCGACACCATGCACACCACCACTCCTCCCGCCAGCCTCCGTTCCGCTCCGCAGATCGCCATCGTCGGCGCAGGCATGGCCGGTGCGGCCTGTGCGCGCACGCTGGCCGCCAGCGGGGCGCAGGTGACGCTGTTCGACAAGTCGCGCGGCGTCGGTGGCCGCCTGTCGACGCGCCGGACGGTCTGGACCGACGCGCAGGGAGCGGAGCAGCCGGTGCAGTTCGACCACGGCGCCACGCACTTCAGCGCGCACAGCCTGGCGTTCCAGACCGTGGTGCAACAGGGGCTCGCCGAAGGCTGGATCGCGCGCTGGGCGCCACGGATGGGACTGCAAGACGCAGCGCCGGACGGCCTCGGCAGCGACCGCTTCGTCGCCGTGCCGGGCATGCCGGCGCTGTGCCATGCCCTGATCGGAGCGCTGGAGGTGCACTGCGGCGCGCCCGTCACCGCCCTGCACCGGGTACGCGGCGGCTGGCAGATCGAGCGGGACGGCGGCCTCTGGCCCCAGCGCTTCGACCACATCGTGCTGGCCCTGCCGCCGGCCCAGGCGGCGCCGCTGCTGCGCCCGCACGCCACGCGCTGGAGCGAGGCCGCCGCGCAGGTCCCGATGCAGGTCTGCTGGACGCTGATGGCCGTGACCGACGAGCCGCCGGGGCCTGCATTCGATCTGCTGCAGCCCAGCCACGGGCCGCTCGACCGCATCGTGCGCAATGACCGCAAGCCCGGTCGCACTCCCATCCCCGGCCACGCGGTGTGGGTGGCGCAGGCCAGTGCGGCGTGGTCCGCCAGCCATGTCGACGCTCCGGCAGCCGCCGTCTCGGAAGCCTTGCGCGACGCCCTGCGCGCCGTGGTCAACCCGGGTGGATCCCTGCGCTGGTGCCACAGCACGGTGCACCGCTGGCTCTACGCCCGCCCCGCCCGCACACCGCTGGGCACGCCGGGCTGCTGGTGGGACGCGGCCAAGGGCCTGGGCGTCTGCGGCGACTTTCTGGTCGGACCGCAGGTGGAAGCCGCGTTCCTCTCCGGGCTCGACATGGCGCAGGCCATGCGCTCGGCACCGGCCACACGGCGCACGGCGGCCCACGGCGCGGCGCGCTTCGCCCGGCTGTGAGCGGCGGGGATCCCACGATGACGCCCTCCCCCACACTGGCCGCCGCGCAGGCCCGCCTGGCCGCGGTCGACGCACTCGCCTACGCCCACACGCGCAACCACCTGGATGGCGCTGTCACGGGTCTGTCGCCCTGGATCACCCACGGTGTCCTCAGCTTGCCGCAGGTGCTCGCCGGCATCGCCGCCGGCCAACCACCGGACCGGCCCATCGACGCCCAGCACAAGCTGGTCTTCGAGCTGGGCTGGCGCGCGTATTTCCAGCATGTCTGGGCGCACCGCGGTGACGCCATCCTGACGTCGCTGCACGAAGGTCCGCTGCCCGACGCCGCCTATGCGCGCGGCGTGCCGAGCGACGTCCGCGAGGCCCGGACCGGGGTGCCGGTGATCGACCAGGCCGTGCGCACGCTCTACGCCACCGGCAGCCTGCACAACCACGCCCGGCTCTGGCTGGCCAGCTACCTGGTGCATCTGCGCAAGATCCACTGGCGCAGCGGCGCCGAGTGGCTGATCGGCCACCTGCTCGACGGCGATGTGGCCAGCAACCACCTGAGCTGGCAGTGGGTCGCCGGCACCAGCAGCCACAAGCCCTACCTGTTCAACGCCGACAACGTCGCCAGCCACGCACCACCGGCCTGGCACAGCCCGGGGACCGTGGTCGATGTGCCCTACGAACTGCTCGACCGCATCGCGCGCCTGCGCAGGCCGGTGCCGACCCAGCCCCTGCCGCTGGGCGTCGACGAGCCGGCGCTGCTGCCCTCGCCACCCGCGGCGCTGGAGTTCACCTCGCCCGATGCCGCCCAGGTGCAGGGCCGGGACGTCTGGCTGGTGCACCCGTGGGCGCTGGGCGCGTTGCCGGCCGATTTGCCAACCGACACGGTCGTGCTCGGCCTGGTGGTGAACGAGGTGCACAACCTGCGGCCGTGGAGCGCGGCCCGCTGGCAGTTCGTCGGCCAGCGCATGGCCGAACTGACGCCCCACCGCTGGCAGGCCACAGCGCGGGACTGGCGGCAAGTGCTGCAGGGCGCCCGCTCCGTGCAGACCACCGGCAACCTGCACCTGCAGCGCACGCTCGACACCTTGGCCACCAGCCGGCCGGCCGAGACGCTCTTTCCCGAGGTGGAGCGGCCCTGCACCTCGTTTTCGCAGTGGTGGACGCGCGTGTCGCGTGCGCCCTCCCCAGCCCTGCTGGCCGCCTTGACCCCATCCCATTCCGGAGAACCGCATGACCCCCTTGACCACACCCACGTCCCCGATCGCCCTGGTGACCGGCGCCCGCGGTGGCATCGGCCGTGAGCTGTGCCGCCAGTTGCGCGCGGCCGGCAACACCGTGGCGGCGGTCGGCCGGGGTGGCGATGCGCTGCAAGCCGTCGAGGCCGACCTGCACATCGCCGCCGACACGACCACGCCCGAAGGCGCCGCCCTCGCCATCGCCGCCTGCCGGGAAGCCTTCGGCCGCGCGCCAACGCGGCTGGCGCACTGCGTGGGCAGCACGCTGATCGCGCCGCTGCACCGCACGAAGCCCGAGCAGTACCGCGAGGTGCTGCGCGTGAATCTGGACAGCGCCTTCTTCATGCTCGGCGCGTGGGTCGAGGCGCTGCGGGCGTCGGGCGAGCCGGGGGCGGCGGTGTTCGCCAGCTCGGTCGTCTCGCGCATCGGTGTGGCCAACCATGAAGCGATCGCGGCAGCCAAGGGCGGCGTCGAAGCGCTGGTGCGCAGCGCCGCGGCCACCTACGCCGCCGCGGGTCTGCGCATCAACGCCGTCGCCCCCGGCATGACCGACACCCCGATGACCGCCGGCATGCTCAAGCTCGACGCGATGCGCGAGGGCGCTGGCCGCCAGTACCCGCTCGGCGGCGTGCAGACCGCCACCGAAGTCGCCGACGTGATGGCCTGGCTGCTCGGGCCGCAATCCGCCCGGCTCACCGGGCAGGTGATCGCGGTGGACGGCGGCTTCACGCAGATCCGGCCACTGGTGAAGTGACGGCTTGACGGACTACTTGAACAGCAGCGTCACCAGCCCCAGGCTGATCGACGGGAACACCAGCAGCGCCAGCAGCCGCAGCACGTCGCTGGCGAGGAAGGGAAACACGCCCTTGTAGGTCTCGTTCATCGACACGTCGCGGGCAATGCCGTTGACGACGTAGACGTTCAGGCCCACCGGAGGCGCCACCAGCCCGATGCCCACCGTCATCAGCACCAGGATGCCGAACCAGATCGCCTTCGGCTCGGCCTCCAAGCCCATCAGCGGCAGGCCCATGATGGCCGGGAAGAGCACAGGGATGGTCAGCAGCAGCATCGACAGCTCGTCCATCACGCAACCCAGCACCACGTACATCAGCAGCACGCCGCCCACGATCAGCAACGGCGAGACCTGCAGGTGGCTGACCCACTGCGCCAGCGCCGCGGGCATCTGCGTGAGGGCCAGCGCCGCGTTCATCATGTCGGCGCCGAGGAAGATCATGAACACCATCGCCGAGGTTTCGGCCGTGCCCAGGAAGCTGCGCAGGATGGCCGCCCGGTCCAGCTCGCGCCGGCCCACGCCTGCCAGGAAGGTGCCCACCGTGCCCACGGCCGCGCCCTCGGTCGGCGAGAACACGCCGCCGTAGATGCCGCCGAACACCACCAGGAAGATCAGCACGATCGGCCAGATGTTCAGCAGCGCGGTCCAGCGTGCCGACCAGGCCAGCGGCGCGCTCGGCGTTGCCAGCTCTGGCCGCAGGCGGCAGACGATGGCGATGACGAACAGGTAGCCGGCCATCGCGATCAGGCCGGGCACGAAGGCCGCGGCGAAGAGCTTGGCGACGTTCTGCTCGGTCAGGATGGCGTAGACCACCAGCGGCACGGAAGGCGGGATCAGGATGCCCAGCGTGCCGCCGCAGGCCAGCGTCGCGGTGGAGAGCCGACCGTGGTAGCCGTTGGCCTTCATCTCCGGGTAGGCAACCTGCGTGATCGTGGCAGACGTGGCCACCGACGAGCCGCAGACCGCACCGAACGCCGCCGCCGCCAGGACGGCCGCCATTGCCAGCCCGCCGCGGATGTGCCCGACGAAGGCCGCCGCCGCCTTGAACAGATCGCGGCTCAGACCACCCTGCGTGGCGAACTGCCCCATCAGCAGGAACAGCGGAATCACCGACAGGTCGTAGACGGTCAGGCGTGCGACCGGCGAGCCCTTGAGCTGGTTGAGCAGCGCCATGTCGTTGGTGAGCGCCCAGTAGCCAAGCGCACCGGGAATGAACATGGCCGCGGCGATCGGCACGCGCAGCGCCATCATCAGCAACATGCCCGCGAACATCAGCAGGCCGATCGTGGTGGGCGTCATGCGGCGTGCTCCTCGGCCGCCGAGTCGGTACCCGTGACCGCCTGCACCACGGCGACCAGCGCCGTCAGCGCCAGCCCCGGCGCCAGCAGCGCATAGACCCACCACATCGGCAGGTCCAGGATCATCGTCGCCTCATGCGCTTCCAGCATGGCCTGTGCGCCGGCGGCTGTGCGCCAGGCCAGCAGCCCGGCCATCGCGGCGAGCAACAGCGCGCCCAGGCCGTCCAGTCCGCGCAGCAGAGACGGCCCGGCCTTCTGGGTGAAGAAGTCCACGATGATGTTGGCGCGCCGCACCTGTGCCCAGGGCAGGCACAGCGAGAGGCACAGCGCGATGCCGAACTGCGTCAACTCGACATCGCCCGGGATCGGCTTCGACCACAGCGCCCGCCCGGCGATGCTCACCACCACCATCAGCGCCACCCCGGCACCACACAGTCCGCCGAGCACCGCGAACCACCCGGCCAGCCGGGACAGCGCCGCGCTCATTTCTTGTACTTCACCAGCAGCTCGCGGGCGTCCTGCAGCAGCTGCTTGCCGTTCAGGCCACGCTTGTCCATGTCGGCGGTCCAGTCGTCATACAGGCCCGCCGAGGCCTTGACCCAGTTGTCCATCTCGGACAGCGGCAGCCGGTAGAAGACATTGCCGTGGTCCACCGCCGCCTTGCGGCCGATCGCCTGGCTGTTGTCCCAGATCTTGCCGATGGCCTGCGAATAGGCCGCACCGCTGTTGTTGTCGATGACCTTCTTCAGCTCGGGGCTGAGGCCGTCGTACTTGGCCTGGTTCATCGCGAAGACGAAGACCGCGCTGTAGAGCGCCGGGCGCGAGGGGTCGGTCTCGGTGTGGTACTTGACCATCTCGTGCAGCTTCAGCGAGGGCATCACCTCCCAGGGCAGCAGGAAGCCGTCGATCGTGCCCTTGCTCACCGCGTCGGGCAGCGCCGGCAGCGGCATCCCCACCGGCGAGGCGCCGAGCGCGGCCAGCAGCTTGTTGGTCTGGCGGGTCGGGGCGCGCATCTTCAGGCCCTTGAAATCGGCCAGCGTCTTCACCGGCTTCTCGCGGGTGTGGACATAGCCCTCGTCGTGGACCCAGGTGGCCAGGATCTTGGTGCCCGGGAACTCCTTGAGCGCGTTCTTCTGCAGGTAGTCCCACGCCGCACGGGCGCCCACCTCGGCCGAGTTGGTCATGAAGGGCAGCTCGAACACCTCCATCGCCGGGAAGCGGCCGGCGGTGTAGCCGGGCAGCGTGATGACGACGTCGTCCACGCCATCCTTCACGCGGTCCACCAGCTGCGGCGGCGTGCCGCCACCGGACATCGCCGGCAGCACCTGGCACTTCATCTTGCCGGCCGACTCGGCGGCGATCTTGTCGCACCAGGGCGCGATGACGTTCACCGAGGCCATCGCCTGGGTGTTCCAGATGTGGTGGAACTTGAGGGTGACTTCCTGGGCCTGGGCGGCGCCGGTCAGACACAGGGCCGCGGCGACAGCGGTGGCAAGGCGGGTGGGGTGCATGTTCTTGTCTCCTGGGTGAATCGACTTGTAAATCGGTGGAGCATGAAGCTCAGCTGGAAGCCTCGGGACGATAGCTGCTGTCCAGCACGACGCAAGCGGGGCTTCCCGACACGCGCGACACGCAGGCGCACAGCTGCCGCCCTGCCGCGCGCTGGACGGCGGACAGGAAGACGTCGCGGTGGTCGATCGTGCCGCCCTCGACGGCCAGCACGTCCACCGCGCACAGCCCGCATTCGCCGCGCCGGCAGTCCGCCAGCACCTCGACGCCAGCCCGCTCCAGCGCGTCGAGCAGCGTGGAATCCGCCGGCACGTCGATCGTCAGTCCGTGGCGGGGCAGCTTGACCGTGAAGGCCTGCGCCGCGTGGTCGCCGCTGGTGCCGAAAGTCTCGAAGCGCAGCTGCACCGCCGGTCGCCCGGACGCTGCCCAGGCGCTGCGCACCCGCGCCATCAGCGCGGCGGGGCCGCAGACGTAGAGCTGCGCCTGTCGCCCCAGCGCGGCGATCTCGGCCTCGAGGTCCAGCGTCTGGCCCGCGCCGGTGACGACGGTGCGCAGCCGGTCGCCGAGCATCTCGGACAGCCGGTCGGACAACACGAGTTCCTCCGCGCTGCGCGCCACCTGCAGCATCCGCACCCGCACGTCGCCGCGGGCCGCGGCCCGCGCCGCCAGCGCCTGCGCCATGCCGACCAGCGGCGTCACGCCAATGCCGGCCGCCAGCAGCAGCACCTCGGTCGCGCGGTGGTCGAGTTCGAAGTGGCTGGCCGGCGCGCGCACCTGCAGCCGCGCGCCCTCCTCCAGCCGCCACATCGCCCGCGAGCCGCCACGCCCGCCCGGCAGGTGCTTCACCGCGATGCGCCACACGCCGCCCCCGGGCAGGCCGACCAGCGAGTAGTGGCGCGACACCGTGCGGCGCTCGCCGACGGGTACCTCGACGCCGAGGTGGCTGCCGGGCGCGTGGGCCACGGCGCCACCATCAGGGCGCAGGGTGAATTCGCGCACGGTGGGACTCAGGTCGGTGATCCGGTCCACGGTGACGGTGTAGGTCTGGTCACTGGCTTTCATGGGGGTGTCCTCCATGGGCGTTGAACGGTGCCACGGCGGCCTGCAGCGGTCGCAGGCCGCCGGGCTGGCGCAGGGCGGTTTCCAGGCGGCGCCGCGCGATGCGGGCGTGCTCGCGCATCAGGGCCTCGGCGCGGCTGCCCTCGCGCTGTTCGATGGCGTCGAGCACCTGGCGGTGCTGGTCCTGCGCGATGCGCAGCACCGCCTGACCCGCCGGCGCACCAACCTGCACGCCAAGGAAACCGCTCGGCGAGGCAAACGGCAGCAGGCTCGCCCGCGCCAGCTCCCGCTGCAGCAACTCGCTGCCGGACATCCGCCCGAGCAGCGCATGGAAGCCGCCGTTGTGCCGCACATAGGCGGCGAAACCGGGCTCAGCCAGGGTCGGGGCATCGAGCGCGGCGTCGATCGCGTCGAGGTGGCGGCGGGCCAGGGCCAGCAGCGCCTCGTCCACGCCGCGCTCGGCCGCCATGCGCGCGGCCAGCCCTTCGAGCGTGCCGCGCAGCTCGATCGCGTCGCGCAGATCCTGTTCGCTGAACTGCCGCACCCGGTAGCCGCCGCCCGCGCCGGCCGCTTCGAGCAACCCTTCCTGCTCCAGCCGCAGCAGGGCCGCCCGCACCGGCGTGCGCGACACGCCGAGCCGCTCGGCCAGCGGCACCTCCAGGATGCGCTCGCCAGGCGGCAGCGCGCCCGAGACGATCAGCTCGCGCAGCCGCTGCTGCGCCTGCACGGTCTGCGTCGGTGCGACGTCGAGTTCGGTGACTTCCAGGGACATGGCGAGCCAGTGCAGCTCAAGCTGCGCGGATCGGAATGACCGGCGCGCCCGGACGCTGCTCGGCGGCAATCTGGCGGTCGATCAGGCGGCGCGCCCAGAGCGAGCCGGCGTCGATGTTGAGATTGCTGAAGCGGTAACCGGGGTGGGCGTCGATGGCGCGCTGCTGGGCTTCGAGGATCACTTCGTCCTCGCCGAACACGCGGGTCACGCCCTCGCGCAGCTCGGTGGTGATCTTCTGCTCGCTCAGCAGGTAGTTGCGGCAGAAGGCCCAGAAGTAGAGGCAGGTCTTGTCGGTCGACGGCGTGATCGTGTTGAGCACGTAGCCGTTGACGCCCTGGCTGCGGTCGCTGGCGTGGCCCTCGTGCGGAACCGCGCCCGTGCCCGCCTTGGCCACACCGACGTCGATCGCCACGGTGCACGGCGCCTCGAAACGGATGATCTGCCAGCGGTCCACCGGCCCGGTGTAGCCATGCGCCTGCCGGATCTGCGAGGCCCAGAACGGCGGCGCCTCGATGCCGGACATCCAGCGCGTGATCGTGGCCGTGCGGTCGCCGTGGGTCGCCACGAACGGCGCCTCGGCCACTTCCGCGTTGCCGATGGAGCTGCCGTGCACGAAGGTCTCGTGCGTCAGGTCCATCAGGTTGTCGATCACCAGCCGGTAATCGCAGGCCACCTCGATCAGCTTGCCGTCACCGGCCCAGGCGGGGTCGTGGTTCCAGTGCAGATCGGGCACCAGCGCGGGATCGGCCAGCGCCGGATCCCCCGGCCAGACCCAGACGAAGCGGTGGCGCTCGACCACCGGATATGCCGGCACGCAGGCGGACGGGTTGATCGTTTCCTGCGAGGGCATGTGGGTGCAGCGGCCCTGGCCGTCGTACTTCAGGCCGTGGTAGCCGCACTCCACCTCGTCGCCGACCAGCCGGCCGAGCGAGAGCGGCAGCAGCCGGTGCCAGCAGGCGTTTTCGAGCGCGACGGGCTCACCCGTGGTGGTGCGGTACAGCACCATCTGGCGGTTGGCAATGGTGCGGGGCAGCAGCACGCGCTTGACCTCGTGGTCCCAGGCGGCGGCGTACCAGGCGTTGAGGGGAAAGGTGGCAGCGGACATCGAGACTCCCTGGACAGGGTTTGATGTCCATCAATGTATACACACGACGCCGACATGGCACCAGTGAAACTACCAGTGCCTGGGGTTCAGCGCCTCATGCCTGCTGAAGATCGGTGCCGGCCAGACCTTCTTGTATACACGGCACCGTCGGCACCTCCAGCACCTCCGACAGATCACCCAGCGTCTCGTCAAGCTGCACCAGCGTGGCCTGCCGGGCACCGAGCGGATCGCGGTGCTGCAGCGCGGTGAGGATGGCCTTGTGGCGCGGCAGCGAGAGCGCGTGGGTATCGGGGTGGCGGCTGCTGAGCTTGATCGACTCGCGCAGCGCCAGCGAGAGCATGTTGCCGATGTAGGCCAGCAACGCGTTGCCGGTGGCTTCGGCGATGCGGCGGTGGAAGGCCAGGTCCGGCTCCAGCAGCGCCTCGGGCGTGGGCGCGGCTTCCATCGCGGCGAAGGCGCTGGCGATGCCGTCGAGTTCGGCGTCGCTGGCGACCTGCGCGGCCAGCGCAGCCGCAGCCGGCTCGAAGATGCGCCGCACGGTCAGCAGCGTCTGGACAAACTCGCCCTGCGGCTTGGCCTGGATCAGCCAGTACAGCACGTCCGGGTCGAGCAGGTGCCAGTCGCTCTGGGCGCGCACCGTGGCGCCGGCCCGCTGGCGCGACATCACCAGCCCCTTGGCGACCAGCACCCGTGTGGCCTCGCGCAGCACCGGCCGGCTCACCTCGTAATCGGCGCACAGCGTGGCCTCGCCCGGCAGCCGATCCCCTGGCTTCAGGTCGCCGGAGACGATGCGCATCCCGAGGTCGCGCACGATGCGCCCGTGCATGCTCTTGCGGTCGGGCGGCTCGCGGTAGTGCGGATCGGCAAACGGCGGTTTCACTTCATCCCTTCTTCTTGTTGTAGACGTCCACGAAGACCGCAGCGAGCAGCACCAGGCCCTTGATGACCTGCTGGTAGTCGATGCCGATGCCGAGGATGGACATGCCGTTGTTCATCACGCCCATGATAAAGGCGCCGATCACCGCTCCCAGCACCTTGCCCACCCCGCCCGAGGCCGACGCGCCGCCGATGAAACACGCGGCGATCACGTCCAGCTCGAAGCCGAGGCCCGCCTTGGGCGTGGCCGTGTTGAGCCGCGCCGCGAACACCAGCCCCGCCAGCGCCGCCAGCACGCCCATGTTCACGAAGGTCCAGAACGACAGCCGGTCCGTCTTGATGCCCGACAGCCGCGCCGCCTTCTCGTTGCCGCCGAGCGCGTAGAGGCGCCGGCCGATGACGGTGCGCTGCGTCACGAAGTCGAACAGCGCCATCAGCAGCGCCATGATGATCAGCACGTTCGGCAGGCCCTTGTAGGTCGACAGCAGGTAGGCGAACAGCACGATCAGCCCGACGAAGACCAGGTTCTTGCCCGCGAAGAAGAGCAGGGGCTCGCTCACCATGCCGTGCGCGGCCTGCTGCGCGCGTTCGCGCACCTTCAGCCAGGTCAGCCCCACCGCCAGCGCCAGCCCGATCAGCAGCGAGGTGATGCGCAGGTGCTCGCCCTCGAACACGTCGGGAATGAAGCCCGAACTGAGGAGCTGGAAGGTGTCCGGGAACGGCCCGACCGACTGCCCCTGCAGCAGCGCCAGGCTCAGGCCCTTGAACACCAGCATCCCGGCCAGCGTGACGATGAAGGACGGGATCTTCATGAAGGCGACGAACCAGCCCTGCGCCGCGCCGATCACGCCGCCGCAGACGAGGCACACCAGCGTGGCCGGCACGAAATGCCAGTCGTATTGCACCATCAGCACGGCGGCCAGCGCCCCGATGAAGCCCACCACCGAGCCGACCGACAGGTCGATGTGCCCGGCCACGATCACCAGCAACATGCCCAGCGCCATGATGACGATGTAGCTGTTCTGCAGGATCAGGTTGGTGAGGTTGAGCGGCTGCATCAGCGTGCCGTCGGTCATGACCTGGAAGAAGGCCATGATCGCGATCAGGGACATCAGCATCCCGTACTCGCGGAGGTTGTGCTTCAAGGCTTCCATTCAGCGCACTCCCGAGGCAACCGAGGCACCCGACGAAACGATGGACCGCATGATCTTTTCCTGACTCGCCTCGGCGGCGGTGAATTCGGCGACAAAGCGCCCTTCGTTCATCACGTAGATCCGGTCGCACATGCCAAGCAGCTCGGGCATCTCCGACGAGATCATCACGATGCAGCGCCCTTCGGCCGCCAGCCCCGCCATCAGGCTGTAGATCTCGAACTTGGCGCCCACGTCGATGCCGCGGGTCGGCTCGTCCAGGATGAGCACCTGCGGCTGCGAGAACAGCCACTTGCTCAGCACCACCTTCTGCTGGTTGCCGCCGGAGAGGTTGCCCACCGTCTGGTACACGTCCGAGCAGCGGATGCCCAGCGCGCGGCGGTACTCGTTGGCGACGGTGAACTCGCGGCCCGCGTCGATCACGCCGTGGCGCGACACGCCGGGCAGGTGCGCCAGCGTGATGTTGTGGTCGATGCCGTGCTCCAGCACCAGACCGTAGCCCTTGCGGTCCTCGGTGACGTAGGCGATGCCGTGGTCGATCGCCTTCTGGATCGTGCTGACGTCGGCCGGCTGGCCCTGGACCAGCACCTGCCCGCGGATGCGCTGCCCGTAGGAGCGCCCGAACACGCTCATCGCCAGCTCCGTGCGGCCGGCGCCCATCAGGCCGGCGATGCCGACGATCTCGCCGCGGCGGGCGGTGAGGCTCACGCCCTTCACCACCTGGCGGTCGGCGTGCAGCGGGTGGTGCACGGTCCAGTCGCGCACCTCGAACACGGTCTCGCCGATGTCGGGCGTGCGGCGCGGGTAGCGGTCGGCCATCTCGCGGCCGACCATGTGGCGGATGATCACGTCCTCGCTGACCGGCGCGTCGCGGCACTCCAGGCTGTGCACTGTCGCCCCATCGCGCAGCACCGTCACGGCGTCCGCCACCTTGGCGATCTCGTTGAGCTTGTGCGAGATGAGGATGCAGGCAATGCCCTGGCGCTGCAGGTCGAGCAGCAGGTTCAGCAGCGCGTCGCTGTCGGTCTCGTTCAGGCTGGCGGTGGGCTCGTCGAGGATGAGCAGCTTCACCTCCTTGCTGAGCGCCTTGGCGATCTCGACCAGCTGCTGCTTGCCCACGCCAAGCTCGTCGATCAGCGTCGTCGGCGACTCGGCCAGACCGACCTTGTCGAGCAGCGCGCGGGTGCGGGTGTGGCAGGCCTGCCAGTCGATCACGCCATACCGCGAGGGCTCGTTGCCGAGGAAGATGTTCTCGGCGATCGACAGCAGCGGCACCAGCGCCAGCTCCTGGTGGATGATGATGATGCCGAGGTGCTCGCTGTCGGCGATGCCCGAGAAGGCGCGCGGCTGGCCGTCGAAGACGATCTCGCCGCTGTAGCTGCCGTGCGGATAGACGCCGCTGAGCACCTTCATCAGCGTGGACTTGCCGGCGCCGTTCTCGCCCACCACGGCGTGGATCTCGCCCGCCTGCACGCGCAGGTTGACGTTGTCGAGCGCCTTGACGCCCGGGAACTGCTTGGTGATGCCGCGCATCTCCAGAATTGTGGTCACGGTGCGGTCCCCGGTCGGTGCGTCACTGGGTGCGTTACTTGATCTGGCTTTCCTTGTAGTAGCCGCTGTCGATCAGGATCGGCTTCCAGTTCGTCGCGTCCACGCTGACCGGCTTGAGCAGGTAGGACGGCACCACCTTGACCCCGTTGTTGTAGGTCTTGGTGTCGTTGATCTCGACGGTCTTGCCGCTGAGCATCGCGTCGATCATGCCGCCGGTGACCTTGGCCAGCTCACGGGTGTCCTTGAACACGGTCGAATACTGCTCGCCGCGCAGCATAGACTTGACCGAGGCGACTTCCGCGTCCTGGCCCGAGACGAAGGGGTACGGCTGCTTCGGCGTGCCGTAGCCGACGCCCTTCAGCGAGGACAGGATGCCGATGCTCAGGCCGTCGTACGGCGACAGCACGGCGTCCACGCGGGCGTTGCCGTAGTAGGCGCTGAGCAGGTTGTCCATGCGCGCCTGGGCGACGGCACCGTCCCAGCGCAGCGTGCCGACCTTGTCCATGCCCATCTGCTTGGAGCGCACGACCAGCTTGCCGCTGTCGATGTAGGGCTTGAGCACCGACATCGCGCCGTCATAGAAGAAGAAGGCGTTGTTGTCGTCCGGCGAGCCGCCGAACAGCTCGATGTTGAACGGGCCCTTGCCGCCGGCCAGGTTCAGCGCCTTGACCAGCGAGCCGGCCTGCAGCACGCCGACCTGGAAGTTGTCGAAGGTGGCGTAGTAGTCGACGTTCTTGCTGCCCTTGATCAGGCGGTCGTAGGCGATGACCTTGACGCCCTTGTCGGCCGCCTTCTGCAGCGCGTTGGACAGCGTGGTGCCGTCGATCGCCGCGATCACCAGCACCTTCACGCCCTTGGTGACCATGTTCTCGATCTGGGCGAGCTGGTTCGGGATGTCGTCGTCGGCGTACTGCAGGTCGGCCTTGTAGCCCTTGTCCTTCAGCACCTTGACCATGCTGTCGCCGTCCGAGATCCAGCGCGCCGAGGACTTGGTCGGCATCGACACACCCACCAGGCCCTTGTCCTGGGCGTAGGCGGTGCCGGTCAGTGCAAAGGCGGCGACCAGGCCGGTGGCGAGCGTCGTCTTGAGCATCAGTTTGCGGTTCATCGTTGTCTCCTGTGGGCAATCGAGCCAGCCGGGCTCAGCGGGTTGGAATTCAGCGACCCCAGCGCAGCACCAGCGGATCGAGCCGGCGCGCCGTCTCGATCAGGCCGGCGCGGGTGGCGGGGTGCATCGCTGGCAGCGGGTGGCGCGGCGCGTCGCTGGCGATCACGCCGCCCTCCTGCATCAGCGCCTTGCAGGCCAGCAGGCCGCACTGGCGGTTCTCGAAATTGATGAGCGGCAGCCACTGGGTGTAGAGCGCCACCGCCTCTTCGCGGCGACCTGCGCGGTAGGCGTCGACGATCAGGCGGATGCCGTCCGGATAGGCGCCGCCCGTCATCGCGCCGGTGGCCCCGGCGTCCAGATCCGGCAGCAGGGTGATCGCCTCCTCGCCGTCCCAGGGGCCTTCCACGGCGTCGCCGCCCAGGCGGATCAGCTCGCGCAGCTTGGACGCCGCCCCGGCCGTCTCGATCTTGAAATACGACACCTGCGCGATCTCCTGCGCCATGCGGGCCAGGAACTCGGCGGACATCGGCGTGCCGCTGATCGGCGCGTCCTGGACCATGATGGGGATGTCGATCGCGTGCGAGACCGTGCGGTAGAAGGCGTGGATCTGCGCCTCCGACACCCGCAGCGTCGCGCCGTGGTAGGGCGGCATGACCATCACCATCGCGGCGCCCTGGTCCTGCGCGCGGCGGCTGCGCTCGGCGCAGAGGCGGGAGCTGAAGTGCGTCGTCGTCACGATCACCGGCACGCGGCCGGCGACGTGCGCCAGGATCGCGCTGGTCAGCGTCTCGCGCTCGGCATCCGAGAGCACGAACTGCTCGGAGAAGTTCGCCAGGATGCACAGGCCGTTCGAGCCGGCGTCGATCATGAAATCGACGCAGCGCAACTGGCTCGGCAGGTCCAGCTCGCCGGACGCGGTGAACGTCGTCGGCACGACCGGGAAGACGCCGACATGGCGGGGATTGCGGGCAGAAAACGTCATCAGTGCAGCCTCAATGCGAGTGGCGCGGCACCTCGGCCCCGCGGCATCCGACCAGGAAATCGAAATCGCAGCCTTCGTCGGCCTGCAGCACATGCTCGACGTAGAGCTTGCGGTAGCCGCTGCCATCGGCCGGGATGGCCTGGCGCGTCTCGGCCCAGACGGCCAGACGCGCCTGCAGTTCCTCGTCCGACACCTCCAGGTGCAGCCGGCCACCGGCACAGTCCAGCTCGATCCAGTCGCCGCTCTGCACCACCGCCAGCGGCCCGCCGGCGCGCGCTTCCGGCGCGACGTGCAGCACCACGGTGCCGTAGGCCGTGCCGCTCATGCGCGCATCCGACAGCCGGACCATGTCCGTCACGCCCTGCGCCAGCAGCTTGGGCGGCAGGCCCATGTTGCCGACCTCGGCCATGCCGGGGTAGCCCTGGGGACCGCAGTTCTTCAGCACCAGCACCGAGTCGGCATCGACCTCCAGCGCCGGATCGCCGATGCGCGCCTTGTAGTCTTCGAGGTTCTCGAACACCACCGCCCTGCCCCGGTGCTGCAGCAGCGCGGGCGTTGCCGCCGACGGCTTGAGCACCGCACCCCGCGGCGCCAGGTTGCCGCGCAGGATGCAGATGCCGCCATCCGCCACCAGCGGCTTGTCCAGCGGGCGGATCACCTCGTCGTTCCAGAGCGGCGCGTCCTGCACGTTCTGCCACAGCGTGCGGCCGTTGGCGGTGAGCGCGTCCGGGTGCGGCAGCAGGCCCGCCTCGCCCAGCCGGCGCAGCACGGCCGGCAGGCCACCCGCGTCGTGGAACTCTTCCATCAGGAAACGCCCGGAGGGTTGCAGATCGACGATGGTCGGCGTGCCGCGGCCGACGCGGGTCCAGTCCTCCAGCGCCAGCTCGACGCCGATGCGCCCGGCGATCGCCTTCAGGTGGATCACCGCGTTGGTGGAGCCGCCAATCGCCGCATTGACGCGGATCGCGTTCTCGAAGGCCTCGCGGGTCAGCAGTTTCGACAGCGTGAGGCCCTGCAGCGCCATCTCGACGATGCGCATCCCGGACAGGTGCGCCAGCACCGAGCGCCGCGCATCCACCGCCGGAATCGCCGCGTTGTGCGGCAGCGTGACGCCCAGCGCCTCGGCCATGCACGCCATGGTGGAGGCCGTGCCCATCGTGTTGCAGGTGCCCGCCGAGCGCGACATGCCCGCCTCGGCCGACATGAATTCGTGGATCGAGATCGTGCCCGCCTTGACCTGCTCGGAGAGCTGCCACACGGCGGTGCCCGAGCCGATGTTGCGGCCCTGGTGCTTGCCGTTGAGCATCGGCCCGCCCGACACGGCGATCGCCGGCACGTCGCAGCTCGCCGCGCCCATCAGCAGCGCCGGTGTCGTCTTGTCGCAGCCGACCATCAGCACCACCGCGTCGATCGGGTTGCCGCGGATGGCCTCCTCGACGTCCATGCTCGCCAGATTGCGCGTGAACATCGCCGTAGGACGCAGGTTGGACTCACCGTTACTGAACACCGGGAACTCGACCGGGTAGCCACCCGCCTCGAACACCCCGCGCCGCACACGCTCGGCCAACTCGCGGAAGTGGGCGTTGCAGGGCGTCAGCTCGGACCAGGTGTTGCAGATGCCGATGATGGGCTTGCCTTGGAACTCGTGGTCCGGGATGCCCTGGTTCTTCATCCAGCTGCGGTACATGAAGCCGTTCTTGTCCACGGTGCCGAACCATTCGGCGGAGCGGAGCTTGCGGGGAGACGACGTCATGGCCATCGAGACTCGGAAGTGACAGTGATCGAATTAAAGTATGACTTTATTTCCAATGCCCCCGGTAAAAACCCTCAATGCAGGGTTCAAGAGCAAATTTAGTATGACTACATGTCTTCAACGCCACCTCTTCCCATGACCCGCTACGCCACTTATCCCAGCCTCACCGACCGTTCGGTGCTCATCACCGGCGGCGCCACCGGCATCGGCGCCACGCTCGTGCGCGAATTCGCCGCGCAGGGCGCGCGGGTCGGCTTCATCGATCTGGATGCCGCCTCCGGCGAAGCGCTGGCTGCCGAACTGGCGCCCGCGTCCCGCCACGCGCCCTTCTTCGTCCACGCCGACCTGACCGACATCGACGCGCTGCAGGCGGCCATCGCCACGGTCGCCGCCGCGTGCGGGCCGATCCTGGCGCTGCTGAACAACGCGGCCAACGACGTGCGCCACAGCATCGAGTCGACCACCTCTGCCTCCTGGGACCAGGGTGTGGCGGTCAACCTGAAGCACCAGTTCTTTGCCGCGCAGGCGGTGGCGCCGGGGATGCGGGCGGCGGGCGGCGGCTCGATCGTCAACTTCGGCTCGATCAGCTGGATGCTCAAGCAGGGCGGGATGCCGGCCTACACCGCGTCGAAGGCGGCGGTGCAGGGCCTCACCCGCGGGCTGGCGCGCGACCTGGGGCGCTTCAACATCCGCGTCAACACGCTCGTGCCCGGCTGGGTGATGACGGAAAAGCAGCTGCGCCTGTGGGTGGACGACGCGGCGCGCGCCGACATCTCACGCCTGCAGTGCATCGACCAGCCGCTGATGCCGGCGGACATCGCCCGCATGGCGCTGTTCCTGGCGGCGGACGACAGCGCGCTGTGCACGGCGCATGACTTCCAGGTCGACGCGGGGATCGTCTGATGGCGCCGGACCCAACCCAGGCGGAATTGCTGGTCGATGCACAGGCCCGCCTTGGCGAAGGCCCGCTGTGGTGCCCGGTCGAGCAGGCGCTGTATTGGACCGACATCCAGTCCTCGATCCTCAGCCGCTGGTGTGCGGCGGATGGCGCGGTGCGGGTCTGGCCGATGCCGGAGCGGCTGGGCAGCTTCGCGTTCTGCGAGGAGCCGGGGCGCTTGCTGCTCGCGCTGGCATCGGGCGTGGCGCTGTTCGATCTGGAGCGCGGCGCGCTGCTGACGCCGATCGTGCCGGTCGAGCCGGAGAACCCCACCACCCGGCTCAACGACGGCCGCTGCGATCCGCAGGGGCGTTTCGTGGTCGGCACCTACAACCAGACGCCGGACGAGGCGCCGATCGGCCACTTCTACCGCATCACCTCCACGGACGGGGCGCTGCACGTGGAGCGCCTGCCGCTGCCCAAGATCGGCGTTGCCAACAGCCTCGCCTTCAGCCCGGACGGCACGCGGATGTACTTCACCGACTCGCCGACGCGGCAGATCTGGTGCGTCGACTACCACGCCGACGGACGGCTGGGCGCGCCGCGGCCGTTCGTGCAACTCGGGGCACACGAGGGGTTTCCGGATGGCGCGACGGTCGATGCCGAGGGCGGTCTGTGGAGTGCGCACTGGCGCGGGCACTGCGTCGTGCGCTACGACGCGGACGGGCGCGAGACGGACCGGCTGGCCTTGCCGGCGAGCCAGATCACCTGCCCGGTGTTTGGCGGGGCGGGGATGGACGAGCTGTTCGTGACCTCGGCGCGGGCGGGGGTGACGGCGGAGGAACTGCGCGGGGAGCCGGCGGCGGGTGGGGTTTTTCGGTTGCGGCCGGGGCAGCGGGGGGTGGCGCCGCATCGGTTTCGGGGCTGAACACAGCCACTCTGGCTACCAGCCCGAACTTGTCTGTGAAAAAATTCACAGGCAAAAAGCAGGTCGAAACCTATGCTCCTGTGGTTTTGACGGCGTAACTCGTTACGCCAGCGGCGCAGGCTTTGCGCTCGACGTTACGGGAGTTAAACCATGCAGGTCACAGAACATATATCAATCTTGGTGCGGACTTACGTTCTGTCGCTCGCAAGCTGATACGCAGCAGCATGGTTGTTACACATGCAAGGCGTTAGGCCTATCACTCATGAATAAAAAAATACTCATTGCAAGAATACTGATCTTGGGAACAATCGCAGTTCCGCTTGTTGTCTATATGTACGTGTTCGGAGCAAAGCTATCGTCAAACCATACCCAGTGGGCCGAATTCGGATCTGCGATCGGTGGAATCTACTCGCCTCTCGTAGCCCTACTTACGTTAGCTGTGCTGGCGAAGCAGGTCACGCTACAAGCTCAGATGAACGTACACGAGTCCGATCAGGCGTACCTGCAACAGGCGAGAGAAGACATCGAGTTTTACAGCACACAAATGGCGCAGGCTGTTAACTGCATGGTGCTTCCTGGAAAATCTCTTCGTGCCGTGCTGCATGAAAACTTTGAATGCCAAAACATCGCAGAACTGGACTCGCAAGAACTGAGGCAACTAGCTGCCAATATTCACGCATCTATCCCCCCAGCCCTGGATATTTGGGCAGCCATATACCCAATTTTCATGGGGCTGGAAGCCGGCAAGACGCGCATGTACACCATGACGCTGGGCTCGTCCTCGCAAAAGCTGATCGCGCTTCTCAGTTTCGAAACTTGCGTAGCAATCGATAATTTACATCGAGCCAGATCTGAAGGTCGGGCGAAGGTCAATTATGTGTTCAGTCCCCTTCTGAAAAACGAGTGCGCTCTTGATCGATCGGTCTAATAGTTCATTCCACAGGACTGCCTACAGTAGCCTGTGAATTCAGGCGCTAGTTCTCACTAGATGAAGTCGATGCGTCTTGCCACTCTGCTAAGCAGTCTCAATCAAGTTTGATTGTTGTTTAAAATTTATACGATTGCCTGTAGAATTTTGGAATCAAATCAATGATATGAGACCATGCTCAAGAGCCGTGACTTCTCGCTTTCCCCAGAAGACCTAGAAAAGCTCCGCAAAATCGAGGCCAGGGATGAGAACTGGC